>NZ_JAVRBF010001050.1:0-260 GCF_032436805.1 Streptomyces sp. P17
GCAAGGGTTGGCGCGCTACGCCGCACTGGGCGATGCCGAATCCGCATCATCCGCAGCCCACGGTCGCGACCCCGGCCGATAGAATCGCCCCATGATCGCGCGCATGCTGCTGGTGTGGTTGCTGGTGATGAACCTGGGAGTGCTGGCCTGGTGGGCGTGGCGCGGCGAAGCGCGTGCGCCTGCGCCGTCGGTTCGCGAAGAAGGCGTGCCCGTGCTGGAGCTGGTGAGCGATGCGACGCCGCCACCCACCACGCCGGACG
>NZ_JAVRBF010000220.1:0-707 GCF_032436805.1 Streptomyces sp. P17
AAAAAGTAAAAAGAAGGGAAAAAGCTTACCTATGGTAAATTCACCTTCTTTTTGCACGCTCCTATCGATGGTTAAAGCCGGTCAGCCCGGCCAGAATGGATGCAACCGCCATAGTGATGATAATCGCTGCGTAAATGTTGCCATGCAGAATGTACGATACGAAACCGAACGCGCAACCGGCAATGGCGCAAAGAATGTAGATGACTGCCATTCATTCCACTCCAATATCTGCGTCGGTAACGTCCAACATATATTCGCGCCGAAAATCTTCATTGCTCATAAGCCAACCCGGCTCACTGGAGCGAACGAACGACGGTTTACCGAAGTTCTTTTCGGCGTGTCTTTCGATGGCTTTAATATCGTCATCGGTAATTGTGCGTCCACGGTCACGCGGCGACACGTTGCCAGCTTTGTTAACCTTGACTTTCAGCACGGTTACGCCGGGGTTTTTCTTGCGGATGATTGCTGCTGCCCGCACCGGGCTTTCAGCGTTGACAACGTGCGTCGTCTTGTCGCCGTCCGTCTTCAAGAAATGTACGCGAAATTCTGTCATTTATTGGTTTCTCCGTTTGCGTCTGTCAATAGCAATTACATGGTGCATTTATAATGTCAAGCGACAATTGCGATTTATTCGATTGGCAATACCGAGCAACCGGCGATGATTTCATTAAGCCGTGGAAGCCGCACGCTCTTGACCATGTGCAATG
>NZ_JAVRBF010001051.1:0-260 GCF_032436805.1 Streptomyces sp. P17
CAGTTCGGCACCGACAGAGGCACCCAACGCACCTGCAAAAAGCGGAGCATCGTTGATTGAGATGTCGTAATCCTGAGCAAGCTTCTGTGCAAAGTCCCACGTGCGAGGCACAGCCTGCGTATCTTCTTGGCTATCAGCCTTGAAGTTATTCAGGTATTCCGGCTTGTGGTGAAGGAACGCAATGATGCGGTTATCCCAGTTCTGCGGGATAGCAACGTCATACAGGAAATCATCGAAGTGATCTACTTCGGCGCGGGCCT
>NZ_JAVRBF010001052.1:0-260 GCF_032436805.1 Streptomyces sp. P17
GGCTGCGCCATTATGGGTTCGCGGCCGGCGATGTGCCAAGCGTGAGTGGCGGGTTGTCACGCTAAACCCCGCCAAACTTGCTTTTTTCTTCCTGAACTCTTAGTCTGTTTTTTAACCATTACCGTTTTTGAATTCGCAGCGGCTGTTCGGGCTGACCGGACAGACCTCTTCCATTGACAGGTGCTGCGGTGACAAGGGGCAAGAAATGGCACTCCAGACGATCTGGTTTTATCCAAACTCGACATTCTCGTTCATTGATC
>NZ_JAVRBF010001053.1:0-260 GCF_032436805.1 Streptomyces sp. P17
CGCCTGGGTCGAGGCGATGCGCGCCACCGGTCCCGTCGGCGCGGCGGTGGCAAGCTGGACCGATTTCTTTGAACGCTATGACCGCGAGAAATACGGCGCCGAGGGCGCGCCGCTGCACGACCCCTGCACCATCGCCTGGCTGATCGCGCCGCAGCTTTTCGCGGGCCGCCGCATCAATGTCGAGATCGAGACAGACGGCCGGCTGACCCTTGGCATGACCGTCGCGGACTGGTGGGGCGTGACCGGGCGCGCGGCCAATG
>NZ_JAVRBF010001054.1:0-260 GCF_032436805.1 Streptomyces sp. P17
TCCAGCAGTACGGCACCGAGTTCAGACGTGAGCACATGGGTACACCGAACTACTGGCTCGACAAGGGACTCGTTCAGGTCCTCAACGGCCTCGGCGATCCCTCTGTGGATGTCGTTGTAGTCACCGATATGCGCCTCCCCAACGAGTACGCAGAGCTGGCCAATGCAGGCGCCAAGCTGGTCCGCATTGTACGCAATTGGCACATCCCCGAAGTGGACACCGTGCCTTACCACCAATCCGACATCGCCCTTATGGCCCAT
>NZ_JAVRBF010001055.1:0-260 GCF_032436805.1 Streptomyces sp. P17
CAGATTCTTCTGTAATGATTGTATCGTCATTGCGGTTAGCAATCCATTCCCTACTTTTCAATTGTAATTGATCCATAGGAAAATATTCCAAGTAATAGGAGAATGGTCTTCCTAAAATAGTATGATGGGTTGCTGTATCAGAATCAGCTTTCGCTCTGGCTAAACACAGGCCAATACAATTTAAAAAGCCTTTATTGGCAATCCGGTAAGTTTCCGGTACAACCCAATCAGTCTCACCTTTTACATATTCCCAGTCCGAT
>NZ_JAVRBF010000080.1:0-27826 GCF_032436805.1 Streptomyces sp. P17
GCGACCTGCCCGTCCCTGATCTTGACGTTGATGGCGTCCACGAACAGGACCGGGCAGACACGGTCCAGGGGACGGTTCTGCCATTCGGCCATGCCGTCCATGACCTTGTCGGTGATGGTGGAGATGGTCTGCTTGGACACCTCGGCGCCGTAGACCTCGGCCAGGTGCGCGGATATCTCACCGTGGGTGAGGCCCTTCGCGGACAGCGACAGCACCATCTCGTCGACGCCGGTCAGACGCCGCTGGCGCTTCTTGACGATCTGCGGCTCGAAGCTGCCGGCCACATCCCGGGGCACCCTGACCTCGACCGGACCGACGTCGGTCAGCACGGTCTTCGCCCGGGTGCCGTTGCGGCTGTTGCCGTTGTTCTTCCCGGCCGGATCGTGCTTCTCGTAGCCGAGGTGATCGGTGATCTCGCCCTCCAGGGCGGACTCCAGCACCCGCTTGGTCAGCTGCTGCAGCAGTCCGCCCTCACCGGTCAGCTGCAGCCCGTCCGTACGAGCGCGGTCCACCAGCATTGCGATCAACTGCTCGTCCGTCGCCGTACTCGACGGCGCCTGGACCGGCTCCTTAGCGTGCTCCTGCTCAACGACGGTGTCGGTCATCTCTGGCGTCTCCTTGATCATCAGATCCGCCGTTGATTAGACACTCCCGATTTCGCGAGCAAGGCCGCTCTGCGGGAGTGGGCCGGCAACACATGACAAGGGGAGTGTCTCGACATGGGTGGATCGGTCGCCGCGGTCAGTAGCAACCGCACCTACTCCTTCAGCAAGCCCAACCGCGACAGCATCACGCTGATCGCGGGGTTCGGGGTGGAGGGGGATGTGCATGCGGGGGTGACGGTGAAGCATCGGTTTCGGATGGCGAAGGATCCTTCGCAGGTGAATCTCCGGCAGGTGCATCTGATTCATGAGGAGTTGTTCGAGGAGGTGCGGGAGGCCGGGTTCGAGGTGGGTGCCGGGCAGCTCGGGGAGAATGTGACGACTCGGGGGGTCGATCTGCTGGGGCTGCCCACGGGGGCGCGGCTGTTGCTCGGGGACGAGGCAGTCGTCGAGGTGACCGGGCTGCGGAATCCGTGTGCGCAGATCGACGGGTTTCAGAAGGGGCTCATGAAGCAGGTCGTCGGGCGGGGTGAGGACGGGCGGGTGCGGTTCAAGTCCGGCGTGATGAGTGTCGTGCTCGTCGGGGGTGTGGTGCGGCCCGGGGACATCGTGAAGGTGGAGTTGCCCGATGGGCCGCACCGGCCCTTGGAGATCGTCTGAGGTTCGGCGGGCTCAGGCCCGGAACTCCGGCTTGCGCTCCGGTGCCGCCTCCGCCAGCGCCTTCGTCACGCCCTCCACTCCGGCCCGCAGGCCGTAGACCGGCGTGTCGGGCTGCTGGCGCCAGGAGTCGTCGAGGCCGCCCGCGTCGACGGTGTCGTAACCGAGTTCGTCGATCAGGGCGCGGACCTTGGCCTTCGCCGGTTCGTCGTCGCCGGCCACCGGGAGGGCGATGCGGTCGGGGTCGCCGGCCGGGCGGTGGCGGTCGAGGAGGTCCTGGGCGTAGGTGCCGTTGAAGGCCTTGATCACCGGGTGGCCGACCTGCCGTTCCGTCCAGCGGCTCTCGGTCAGGCCCTCGTCCTCGATCCCGGCGATCTTGCCGTCCCGCTGCTTCGGGTAGTAGTTGCCCGTGTCGATGACCGCCACGTCCTCCGCCGCCCCGTCCAGGACACCGGCCGGCAGGTCCGGTACGGCCTTGAGGGGAATGGTGATCACGACGATCTCGGCGCCGCGCGCGGCCCCCTCCACCGGCACGGGCGTCGCCCCGGTCTCCGCCGCCAGCTCGGTGAGCGTGTGCGGTCCGCGTGAGTTGGCGACGGAGACGTCGTGGCCGAGGGCGGTCAGTCGCCGGGTGAGGTTGCCGCCGATGTGGCCCGCGCCGATGATGCCGATCTTCATGTCAGACCTTCCGAGGTAAATGCACGTGCATTCTTCTGATGTGGTGCATCAACCTCGGAGTCCTTCCGGCTATTCCTGGGTGAGCTGTCGTTCTCAGAGCCGTACGACGATCTTGCCCGTGTGACGGTTGGACTCCATCAGGCGGTGGGCGTCCTGGATGGTGTCGAGCCCCTCGAAGACCTCCGCGACGACCGGCCGGAAGCCGCCGTCGGCGAGGCCGGCGTTGACGAAGGCGGTGGCGCGGCGGCGGCCGTCGCCCGTGTCGGTGAGGGCCATGTTGGCGTACGTGTGGATCGTGAACGGCCAGTTGAAGGGGATCTCTGCGGGACGGCCGTCCAGCCAGCCGTAGAGCACGACGGATCCGCCGGGCGCGAGGGCGGAGGTCAGGGCGCCGAAGCCCGGGCCACCGATCCCGTCGAAGATCACCTCAACGCCCCGGCCGCCGCTGATCTGCTTGACCTCCTTGGCGACCGCGTCCCCTTCGGCGTCCCCGGTGACGATCACCTCGGCCGCCCCCACGTCGAGCAGTTGCTTCCGCTTGGCCTCGGTCCGCGTGGTGGCGATCGGGATCGCGCCGATGCGCCGGGCGACCTGGACGGCGGCGGTGCCGACGCCGCTGGAGGCACCGGTGACGAGCACATGGTCCCCGGGCCGCAGTCCGGCGGTCTCCAGCAGGGCCCCGTAGGCGGTGCTGTACGTCATCCAGGCCGCGGCCCCGGTGACCGCGTCGACGGAGGCGGGGCGCCGGACGACGGCGGACTCGGGCAGGACGAGCCGCTCGGCATACACGCCCTGGGCGCTCATCTCGATGCCGGGCCCGGTCATCACCGGGTCGCCGACGGCGAGTTCGGTGACGCCCTCGCCGGTCGCCTCGACGACGGCGGAGGCCTCGTAGCCGAGGCGGGAGGCGGGGAGCGTGGGCTGGTAGTAGTAAGTCCCGGCGCGGAACAGGGCCTCGGCGCGGTTGAGGCCCAGCGCCTCCACGCGGAGGGCGACTTCACCCGGGCCGGGCTCGGGGACAGCCGCGTCCTCGATCGTCAGCACATCGGGTCCGCCGAGGTCATGAAAGAGCACGGTGCGTGCGGTCGTTGGCATGACATCGACGGTACGGGCGGCACCGGAGACGATCCATGTCTGTCGATCCTCGGTTCATGTCCGTTCGTCTCGCCCCTTGACCGGATGGCTATCGTACGGACATGGATGTCCTCAGCGACGCGGTCGCCGCCATGCGCACCGGACGACCGCACTCCTCGCGCAACGACATGTACGGGCCCTGGGGCATGCGCTTCGAGGCCTCGGCCGGCGCGGGGTTCCATGTACTGCTCAGAGGATCGGCCTGGTTGGTCCCCGCCGAGAGCGAACCGGTCGAACTCGGGCCGGGGGACGTGGTGTTCCTGGCGAGCGGATGCGGACACGGGGTGGCCAGCGGTCTGGACGTACCGATGAAGGAGGTACGGCTCAAGGACGACGGCACCTGGCCCGAACTGCCGCCCGATCCGGTGGGGTCGGGCCCGCCGACCACCGTCATGCTGTGCGGCGCCTACCACCTGGACCGCTCCCGCGCCCACCCCCTGCTGACCGAACTGCCCGAGGTGGTGCATCTGCCCGCCCGTGTCGGCACCCACCGTTCGCTGCGGGCGGCGGTGGAGCTGCTGGGCGTGGAGCTGGCGGAGCCGCGGCCGGGCTCGGACACCATCGTGACCTCGCTGCTGGACACCCTGCTGCTGTACATCCTGCGTGCCTGGTGGCAGGGGGAGGCGCGGACCGGCGGGCACCCCACGGGGTGGGCGGCCGCGCTCGCGGATCCCGTCGTCGCGGCGGCACTGCACGCCATCCACGACGACCCGTCCCGCCCCTGGACGGTGGAGGAGCTCGGCGCCCACGGCGGCCTGTCCCGGGCGGCCTTCGCCCGCCGGTTCACCGCGCTGGTCGGGGCGCCGCCGCTGACGTATCTGACCTGGTGGCGTATGACGACGGCCGGCCGACTGCTGCGCGAGGAGGACGCCCCGCTCCGGCAGATCGCCCAACGCACCGGCTACACCTCGGAGTTCGCCTTCGCCAAGGCGTTCAAGCGGGAGTACGGCGTGGCCCCGGGCCAGTACCGGCGCCGGGCCTCGTGAGTCAGTTGTCGAACCACACCACGAGGCGCACATTGTCGTCGCCGTAGAGCCCGGCGAGGGTGCGCATCACGTCCCACACCGGGGTCCACCGCTCGTCCTCCAGAACCACTTGGCGGCGCGTGGGCGGATCCTCGCCGCATGCCTTCGCATCCCGGTCGGCGCGCTCCAGTTCGTCCCAGCCGATCCAGGACGGGCTGTGCCGGTCCGGGTCGTCGTAGGCCCGTCGGGTTGGGGTGGACGCGTCCTCGGGCAGGCCTCGGCCGGCGGCCGGCGGTGCGAGATCCCAGCCGTTGCGCACGCCGAACAGGCAGCCGGCGTAGTTACGGCCGTGGTAGAGCAGCGCCAGGTCGATGGCGCAGTCCCACTCGTCCTCGTCGTAGTCCCAGGCGCCCTGGCCCGAGCGGCACTCCACCCTGCCGTGAATGTCACATCCCGCGGCCGGATTCTGACCGTGGAAGGGGCGCCCCGCCAGGCATTTCACCGGCCGGGCGCCCCTTCGCCACGCGTCACTTGCTCAGGTACGACCAGAACTCGTCGAACGACAGCGCCTTGTCGCCGTTGAGGTCGCGGTCCTTGATGACCGCCTCCGCGACGGCCTCGGTGACGTTCCAGTCGCCGCCCTGGGCGAGGGCGGTCTTGAACTCGGCCGCGGTGATGAAGCCGTCACCGTCCGTGTCGATCCGCTCGAACTGCCTGCGTGCCTCGTCGATGTCCGCCACCGATCCGCCCCTTCGTCATGCTTGCTGCCGTGATTGCGAAGGTCAGATTAACCGTCCGCCCGTGATCGCAGCGCAGCGACCACCCACGCGAACTCCTCGGCGTGCTCGATGTCCGGCTCCCGGCCGTTCAGGAGGGCGATCAACTGACGGTAGCGGTTGGCCTGCGCGTGGAACCCGGCCTGCAGACGGTCGAGTACGGCGGCCCGGTCCGCGTCCGGGCCGAGCAACTCGTCCAGGATCTCCTCCGCTTCCGGGGCTTCGGGGGCGATGCCCCGCTGGCGGGCCCGTCCGGCCAGTTCCACCAGCCGCTTGAAGAACCACATCGAGGCGCCGGGCGGGGTGTCCGGCCCCCGGTCGCGGGCGTTGAACTCCACCATCTGCCGCATCCGCGCCCGGAACTCCGGCTCCTGGACCAGCTCCGCCAGCTCCACCCACACGTCCACCTGCCGCGGACTCGGGTCGTCCGGCAGATCGACGGTGACGTGCCGCATCCGGTGGCTGATGTCGGGATCCACCCCGTCGAGCCCGTGGAAGACCTCCGCCACGAACTCCTCCATGATCCGCCTCCGCTCGGCGGCCGACAGCCGTGCCAACTTGTTCATCAGCGTCATCTCCTCCGCGGTGGAACCGCGTCGCGCCACGGACGACAGCACCGCACGGGTCACCTTCAACGAGCGGATCTGCGCGTCCAGCGCCCGCACATGGGCCGCCGCGACCTCCGCCACCGACGTCTCCCCGGCCAGCACCTTGCGTACGTCGTCCAGGCCGAGGCCCAGTTCCCGCAGCGTCCGGATCAGCTCCAGGCGGGCGGCGGACTCGGCGTCGTAGAGCCGGTAGCCGCCCGCGGAGCGGGTCACCGGGGTCAGTACGCCCTCGTCGGACCAGTAGCGGATGGTGCGCACCGTGAGGCCGGTCGACCTGGCCAGTTCGCCGATCGTGAAAAGTCCGGTGCTGTCGTCGATCATGTCTGGGAGTCTGGGCCTTCCAGTGGGTGGAGACTCAAGGAGCACAGCGGTGGAGACTCTCCGGGACATTCTCGACGCGGCGGCCCACGGTGTTTTCCCCCCGCCGGACGGCGGTACCACCGTCATGCCCCAGCACTCGCCCCGGGACGCGGGTGTCCTCGCCTTCACCGCGCACTCCGTGGTCTTCACGGACGAGGACCCGGCGTGGGTGCACGGCACACTCCGCGCGGTGGACTGCGACGCGCTGGCGGCGACCATGAACGCCCGGTTCCTGGCCGCCTTCATGGAGCGGACCGGGCGTACGACCGACACGATCGACGTGATGCTGGTGGGCTCGCCCCTGCCCGGGCGGCCGGACGTGGAGCTGACGGAGATCGAAGACCCCCGGCATCCACGGGTGGTGTCCTCGCGTCGGCGACGGGACGACGTCCGTGTGTGGGCGGCGGAGGGCGCGGTGCTGGTCCTCGGGCGCGGGGTCGGCGGGCGGCTGGAGGTCGCCGTGGATGTGGCGGAGGGGGTACGGCACCGGGGGCTGGGGCGGGCGCTGGTCACCGCTGCCCGGCAGCTCGCCGGGGAACCCCTGTGGGCCCAGGTCTCGGCGGGGAACGCCCGCAGTCTGCGGGCGTTCCAGGCGGCCGGCTATCGGCCCGTGGGATCGGAGGCGCTGTTCATCCCCCGGTAGGGGTCAGTGCCAGGCCTCGTAGTGCGGGTTGCTCTCGCAGCCGCTCATGATCTCGACCTTGGTCGACTTGTTCACCGGGCAGACACCGATGATGTACTTCCGGTCGATGCCGCCGGGGAAGGCCACCTCGACCTGGTCGGCCCATTTGTGGGTGTCGCCGATGGTCTTGTTGACGTCGATGCCGCCCGGGGCGTCGATGTAGTAGTTCCAGCCGGACTTCCACCACTTCTTGTACAGATCGTGGTCGTACGTCGTGGACACGTACGGCGAGGGCTGGTTGACGAGGACGTAACTCTCCACGTCGTACTGGCCGTTCACCACGTCCTTGGGCTTGAAGCCCTCCTCGAAGACGATGGAGGGGCCGCGGCCGTCGGCGCGGTAGAGGGTGCCGCAGCTCTTGCGCCAGACCGGCTCGGGGGTGATGCGGCCGACGTCGACGCGGCGGTCGGCGGCGGCCTTGACCGGGTCGTCGAACTGGACGGGACAGTCGGCGGGAGCGGGGGTCTTCGCCGGCGCGGTGGCCGCCGTCGTCGCGAAGACGGCGGCCAGGGACAGGACGACGGCAGCGGTGCGCCGCCGCAGACGGGTTGTGATCATGGAGACCACAATTCCGGCTCTGCGACGGCACGTTGGGATGTTCACTCGTCCGGCGGCGTGTCAGCGGAAGACGCCCGTGTGCCCCAGCGAGTACCGCCCCGGCTGCGGGTACACCGCGAGGCCGTGCGGACCGCTGCCGACGGGGATGCGCGCGAGCTGGGTGCCGGTGCGGGTGTCGATGGCGTACACCTCGCCGTCGTAACGCCCGGACAGCCACAGGACCTTGCCGTCCGCCGAGACCCCGCCCATGCCGGGGCTGGCCGCGCGGGAGGGGCGGAACCAGGTGCCGATGGAGCCGGTCAGGCTTCGCAGGCGCTCGGCACAGTCGGTGATCTCGGCGCGGGCCCGCGCCTCGTCCATCGCGTTGATGTCGAGGTGGTGCTGGGTGTGGTTGCCGAGGTCGTGGCCGGCGTCGAGGATGCGGCGGGCGAGTCCCGGGTTGGCGTCCAGCCAGCTGCCCACGGCCAGGACCGTGAGGTGGGCGCCGCGGCGTTCGGCCTCTGCGAGGACGGCTTCGGCGGTGGCGGGGTCGCCGTTGCCGTGGAAGGTGAGGGCTACGCGGTGGGTGGTGTCCGGGCCGTGGGTGAGGTGGGTGGGGTGGCCCGGGATACGGCGGGGGCTCCGGGCGGTGGGGGGCTTGGGCGCGGCGTGGTGGGCGGCGGCGCCGGTGGTGGTGCAGGCGGCCGTGAGGGCGTGGTGGGCGGCAGCGCCGGTGGTGGTGCAGGCGGCCGTGAGGGCGTGGTGGGCGGCAGCGCCGGTGGTGGTGCAGGCGGCCGTGAGAGCCGTTGCGGTGACCAGTCCGGCGGCCGCTTGGAGGACCGTCCGGCGGTCATTCTGGGTCACCTGCCCTGTTTAAGGGGGGTTACGGGTGGATTCCGGGGATTTTCGCCCCCGCCACCCCCACGTCAGCGGTCCGCCACCCTCATCTCGAACCACGTCGTCTTGCCCCTGGGCAGCAGATCCACTCCCCAGCGGTCCGCCAGTTTGTCCACCAGGAACAGGCCCCTGCCGCTGATGTCCATCTCCTGGACCGGCATCAGACACGGCAGGCCCCTGGACGGATCACGGACCTCGATACGGATCCAGCCGCGACGGCGGCGCATACGGAGGCCGAAGACCCGGGCCCCGGTGTGGCGTACCGCGTTCCCTACCAGTTCCGAGACCAGTAAGACCGCGTCTTCCGTCATCTTCGCCGTCAGACCCCACTGGCGCAGTACGACTACCTGGGCCAGCCGGCGGGCCGTTGCCGCGGATTCGGGGCGGGAAGGGAGCGGAACTTCCGCCTCCGTAGGATTGCCGAACAACTCCAGCGCCTTCAAGGCGTGTTCGTCCTCGACCGTCGGCGACCAGCGCGCCGCGGTCGCACGGCCGTGTCCCCGCGGCTGTTCGATACCCTCCAGCCCCGCCATGCTCCCATGATGGCCGCCCAGAGCGCCCTCCGGGGCCGTTCCTGCGGAATACGCCCCCCGGAATCCACCATTCCGCGAGCGCCGGTTGGCATATGACGCGGGCAGTTCGGGGCCTGCTGCAGCCCCTGTGACCTGCGGCGAAGGCTCTGCTGACGGCAATCGACGGGCCTCCTCGACAAGACAGGCTTAAGGCTGCTTTAAGGCTCCCATAAACCGTCCCATCGAGGGACCCGGATCAGACATGGCGTCAATTGCAAGCGGTTCCGCGTGATCCGGCGGAGTGGATCAGAGGAACTTGGCCTTGCCGGGACCCTCTTCCACGAAGCTGCGCATGCCGGTCTCACGGTCCGGCGTGGCGAACAGGCCCGCGAACCAGGTGCGTTCCACCGCGAGGCCGGTCTCGATGTCCGTCTCAAGGCCGGTGTCGACGGACTCCTTCGCGGCGCGCAGCGCGATCGCCGGGCCCTGTGCGAGCTTCGCGGCCCAGGCGTGCGCGGCGGTGTACACCTCATCGGCGGGGACCACACGGTCCACCAGGCCCAGGGTGAGCGCCTCGTCCGCCTCGACCATCCGGCCGGTGAAGATGAGGTCCTTGGCCTTGGAGGGGCCCACCAGCCGGGACAGCCGCTGGGTGCCGCCCGCGCCCGGGATCAGGCCGAGCAGGATCTCGGGCTGGCCCAGTCTGGCGTTCTCCGCGGCGATGCGGAAGTCCGCGCACAGGGCCAGCTCGCAGCCGCCGCCCAGGGCGTAGCCGGTGATCGCCGCGACCACCGGCTTGGGGATGCGGGCGACGGCGGTGAAGGAGTCCTGGAGGGCGCGGGCGCGCAGGACCATGGCCGTGTGGTCCATGGCCTGCATCTCCTTGATGTCCGCGCCGGCCGCGAACACCTTCTCGCCGCCGTAGATCACCACGGCGCGCACGTCGTCGCGGCGGGTCGCCTCCTCGGCGAGCTCCTTGAGGCGGTCCTGGGTGGCGACGTCCAGCGCGTTCATCGGGGGGCGGTCCAGGCGGAGCGTGCCCACGCCCTCGGCGACTTCGAGATTCACGGTCATGCTCCGCAGGTTAACGGTGACTAACGCCCCGCAGAAGGGCGGCCCCGCTCCTTACTTCGTCCACTCCTCCCACGACATGTTCCAGCCGTTGAGGCCGTTGTCGGGGGCGATGGTCCCGTCGTTGGAGTTCTTCACCACGACCACGTCGCCGATCATGGAGCGTTTGTAGAACCACGCGCCCGGCGTTCCGTTGTCGTAGGCGCCCTTCACATCGCGCAGGCCGACGCAGCCGTGGCTGGCGTTGTAGTTGCCGAAGGCGTCGCCGCCCCAGTAGTTGCCGTGGATGAAGGTGCCGGACTGGCTCAGGCGCATGGCGTGCGGGACGTCGTCGATGTCGTACTCGCCGGCGTAGCCGACCGTGGCGCCGTTCATCCGGGTCTCGATGAACTTCTCGGTGATGACCATCTGGCCGTTCCAGGTGTCGTACCCGGGCTTGCCGGCGGTGATCGGGATGGTCTTGACGACCTTGCCGTCCTGCATGACCTTCATCTTCTTGGTCTTCACGTCGACGACGGAGACCTGGTTGCGGCCGATGGTGAAGGAGACGGTCTTCTTCTGCTTGCCGTAGACGCCGTCGCGTCCCTCGACGCCGTCGAGGTTGAGGTCGACGGTGACCTTGGTGCCTTCCTTCCAGTACTTCTCGGGGCGGAAGTCGAGGCGGTCGTTGCCGAACCAGTGGCCCTGGACGTCGACGGCCGGCTCGGTCTTGATCCGCACGGCCTTCTCGACGTCGTCCGGGTTGGTGATGCCCCGGTCGAAGCGCAGGGAGAACGACATCCCTACGCCGACCTTCGAGCCGTCCTCGGGGGTGAAGCTGCCGAGGAAGGTGTTCTGCGGCGTCAGCGTGGTGAAGCTGGAGTCCTCGGCGGCCGCACGGCCCTCGGAGTCCTTGGCGACCGCGCGCACGGTGTACTTGGTGGACGCGGCGAGGTGGGTGGACGGCGTCCAGCTCGCGCCGCCGTCGGTGATCTTCCCGGGTATCGCCTCGCCCTTGGCGTCCTTGACGACCACCTCGGACAGCTTGCCCTTGCTCGCGCTGACCTTGAGTGCGCCGCTGGTGTCGACGGACTTGGCGCCGTCCTTCGGGGCTATGGAGACCACGGCCTGCGACGGCTTGCTCTCGGCCTTGCCGGAGTCGCCGCCCTTGCCCTTGCCGTCCTCGGAGCCCGAGTCCGAGCCGCCACCGCAAGCGGTGGCGGCCAGCAGCAGCCCCCCGGCGAGCACGGCCGTGAGCCTCCTGCGCGCGTCAACCGACGCCCCCGATATCGGTCGCACGTTCAAGTCCTTCTCTCCCCTCGCCGGGCCTGGTCAGCCCCCGCCCCCGCGCGTCAAGCACGCGCTCGGCGCATATTAACCACAAGGTCATCCAGCTCGGCGCCCCGCGATTGTCACCGTTCCGTACCGAGTTCTGTACCGACTTCGACGGAAAGCCACGTCAAGTGGCTCCCCTGTCCTGTTACTTCACCGCACTTCCGGCCTTCCACTCCTTCCAGCCCATATTCCACCCGCCGAGGCCGTTGTCAGGAGCGACCTTCTTGTCATTGCTGTTGACGACCTCGACGACGTCCCCGATCAGGCTCCGGTCGAAGAACCAGCCCGCCGGGGTGTCCGAGCTGCCGCCCTTGACGTCCCTGAGCCCCACGCAGCCGTGGCTGACATTGGCCTTTCCGAAGGCGTCCGGCGCCCAGTAACTGCCGTGCAGGAACGTGCCGGATTCGGTCAGACGCATGGCGTGCGGGACGTCCGGGATGTCGTACTCGCCCTTGCCGTCGTCGTCGGTGAAGCCGACCGTCGCGCCGTTCATCCGGGTCACTTCGAGCATCTCGGTGACGACCATCCTGCCGTTGTAGGTGGTGGTCTTCGGGGCGCCGGCCGTGATCGGTACGGTGGCGAGCAGTTCGCCGTCGCGCCTCACCTCCATGGTGTGCTTGGCGGCGTCGACCGTGGAGACCTGGTGGCGGCCGACGGTGAAGGAGAACGTCTTGTACTGCAGGCCGTAGACGCCCGGAGCGCCCTGAACATCGCGGAGCTTGAGGGAGACGGTGACCTGGGTGCCGGGCTTCCAGTACCGCTCGGGGCGGAAGTCGAGGCGGCCCTTGCCGAACCAGTGCGGGCGGATCTCGACGGCCGGGCGGGCGGTGACGCGGACGGCGCGTTCCACGGCGGCGCGGTTCTCGATCTCCCGGTTGAACTCCAGGGAGACGATCATTCCGGTGCCGACGGTGGAGCGGTTCTCCGGGGAGACGTACCCGATGAACCGTTCCTCGGGGACGTAGGTGGTGAAGGTGGTGTGCCGGGCGGAGCGGCGGCCGTGGCCGTCCAGGGCCACCACGTCGACGGTGTAGCGGGCGGCCAGCGCCAGTTGCCGGTCGTCGGGTTCCCAGCGCAGGCCGTCGGCGGAGATCTGCCCGGGGACCGGGGTCTCCTGCGCGTCCTGCGACCTGACGACCTTCACCGACTCAAGTCGCCCGCTGGGCACCCCTACCCGCAGCTTCTCGTCGGGCCTCACTCCCCGGCTGCCGTCGTCCGGGGTGACCCTGATCACCTCCTCGGGTGCCCGGGGTTTGCCGAGCCCGCCGAGGCCGGCCCCTCCGATGGCGTCCGAAGTGCAGCCGGCGGCTCCGGCCAGCAGTCCTGCCCATGTCAGTACGGCGGCCAGTGCGACCCCCGCGCGCCGCGCGCGCCCTTGTACGTGCCTCACAAGGATCCCAACGACGGGGCACGCTCCGGGGAAACGTGAGTGCGAGCCAAGGGCTGGGCAGAACAGTGGGGAGGACGACGCGACGGGGAGCCGCGGCCCGGGACTCCGCGCCCCTTGGCACGTCTGTCCAAGAGCCGTGGGAGGCCGAAGGTGTCCAGCAGCGCAGCCGAGCGTGAGGCGGTGGCTCAGGAGCGGGCCGCCGAAGGCGCCGTTCTCAACGGAACCGCGCGCCGGACGCCGGGCGTGCCCGTGTGGCCGGGTGCGCCGACGCCGCTGGGTGCCCGCTTCCGGGTGGGCCCGGACGGGGTGGCCGGTACCAACTTCGCGCTGTGGGCGGGCGGTGCCGAGGCGGTCGAGCTGTGTCTGTTCGACGAGTCGGGCAAGGAGACCCGGGCCAAGCTGACCGAGCTGACGCACGAGATCTGGCACGGCTTCGTGCCCGGGGTGATGCCGGGACAGCGCTACGGCTTCAGGGTGCACGGCCGCTGGGATCCCTGGACCGGCGCCCGCTGGAACCCGGCGAAGCTGCTGCTCGACCCGTACGCCCGCGCGGTGGACGGCGACTTCGGCCTGCCGCCGGAGGTGTACGGCCATGTCCGGGACTGGCCGCAGCAGCAGGTCGCGGACACCGTCCGGGACGACCGGGACTCGGCGCCGTACGTCCCGAAGGGCGTCGTCGTCCACGATGACGACGACTGGACGGATGACCGCCGGCCCAAGACGCCCTGGGCGGACTCGGTCATCTACGAGGTGCATGTGCGCGGCTTCACCAAGCTGCACCCGGGCATCCCCGAGGAGCTGCGCGGGACGTACGCGGGGCTCGCGCATCCGGCGGCGATCGAGCACCTGGTCAAGCTGGGCGTGACGGCCGTGGAGCTGCTGCCGGTCCATCAGTTCGCGCACGAGGACCATCTGCTGCGCAGGGGCCTGAAGAACTACTGGGGCTACAACTCCATCGGCTACTTCGCCCCGCACGCCGCCTACGCGGCCTCCGGGACCACAGGGCAGCAGGTCGGCGAGTTCAAGCGGATGGTGCAGGCGCTGCACGAGGCCGGGATCGAGGTCATCCTCGACGTGGTCTACAACCACACGGCGGAGGCGGGCGAGCTGGGCCCGACGCTGTCGCTGAAGGGCATCGACAACCGGGGGTACTACCGGTTGCAGTCGGACGCCCGCCGGTACGCCGACTACACGGGCTGCGGCAACACCCTCCATGTGGTCCAGCCCCATGTCCTGCGGCTGATCACTGACTCCCTGCGCTACTGGGTCACGGAGATGGGCGTCGACGGCTTCCGCTTCGACCTCGCCGCCGCGCTGGCCCGCTCCATGCACGACGTCGACATGCTCTCGCCGTTCCTCGCCGTCATCGCCCAGGACCCGCTGCTGAGCCGGGTGAAGCTGATCGCCGAGCCGTGGGACGTGGGCTCGGGCGGCTACCAGGTCGGCGCCTTCCCCCCGCTGTGGACGGAGTGGAACGACCGCTATCGCAACGCCGTCCGCGACTTCTGGCGGGGCGCGCTGCCGGACGTACGGGATCTCGGCTACCGGCTGTCGGGCTCCAGCGACCTGTACGCGTGGGGCGGCAGGCGGCCGTACGCCTCCGTCAACTTCATCACGGCGCACGACGGTTTCACGCTCCGCGACCTCGTCTCCTACGAGCGCAAGCACAACGAGGCCAACGGCGAGGGCAACCGCGACGGCACGGACGACAACCGGGCGTGGAACTGCGGCGCGGAGGGCGAGACGGACGAGGAGCGCGTACGGTCGCTCAGGCGGCGGCAGTTGCGGAATCTGCTGACCACCCTGCTGCTGTCGACGGGTGTGCCGATGCTGGTCGCGGGTGACGAGCTGGGGCGCACCCAGCGCGGCAACAACAACGCGTACTGCCAGGACAACGAGATCAGCTGGCTGGACTGGGGGCTCCTGGAGGACCCGGGCTGGAAGGCGCTGTTCGAGCTGACCTCCCGGCTGATCGAGCTGCGCCACCGGCATCCGGTGCTGCGCCGCCGGGCCTTCTTCTCCGGGCGCGCGCACTCGGCCGACGGGCTGCGGGATCTGGCCTGGTTCACCGCGCGGGGCACGGAGATGACGGAACGGGACTGGTACGCGCCCGCCGCCACGCTCGGCATGTATCTCTCGGGACGGGACATCCCGGGCCGCGACGAGCGCGGCGCCCCCATCGTCGACGACAGCTTCCTGGCCGTCCTGCACGCCGGCGACCGCCCGGTGAGCTTCGTCCTCCCGGCGCCGCCCTGGGCGGAGGAGTACGAGCTGGTCGTCGACACCTCACGCGAGGAGCAGGGCGAGTCACCGGGCACGGTCCACCGCGCGGGGACGGCGATCACGGTGCCGGCGCGGGCGGTGCTGCTGCTGAAGGTGGTGGGCTGAGGGGCCCTGTCCGGGCCGTACGAAAGGCGGGCTCGCCGAGCCGGCCGTCTCGCCGGATGCCTGCTGCGCGGCGGGGGCGGGCGCTGCGGCGCGGAGTGGAAGTACTTCCGGGACGCGGCCGGCGGGGACCACCTGGGGACTGCTGCCTTATCCCACAGGCTGAGTCAAAACTCGGTGGGCGTTGTCAGTGGCGATCCGTAGGCTCGCTGCTGATGTCGACGACACCTGCACCCGCCGAGGAACGCTCCGCCGTCAGAACCCTGCTGAGACTGTGGCCGTATGTCCGGCCCGTGCGTGTGCGGCTGTTCACCGCCGCGTTCGTGGCGGTCCTCGCCTCCTGCGTGGGGCTGGTGATTCCGCTCGTGCTCAAGTGGATGGTGGACGGGCCGGTCTCGGAACGGGATCAGGGCGGGGTGTGGCTCGGGGCGCTGTATCTGCTGCTGCTCGGGCTCGGTGAGGCGCTGCTGTTCGGGTTGCGGCGGTGGCTGGTGGCGCGGCCGTTGTCGCATGTCGAGGCGGAGATGCGGGCGGGTCTCTACCGGCATCTGCAGCGGCTGCCCGTCGCCTTCCACGACCGTTGGGCCTCGGGGCAGTTGCTGTCCCGGGGGACCACCGATCTGATGCTCGTGCGGATGTTCCTCGCGTTTCCGCTGACGTTCCTGCTGGTCAACAGCGTCACGATTCTCGTCGGCGTGATCATCATGCTGCTTCAGGACTGGACGCTGGGTCTGGTCATCCTCGGGCCCGCCGTGCCGGTGATGGTCATGTGCCTGGTCTTCGAGCGGCGGTACGCCGAGGTCGCGCGGCGCGCGCAGGATCAGGTCGGGGATCTGACGACCGTGGTCGAGGAGAGCGTCCTCGGTATCCGGATCATCAAGGGGTTCGGACGGCATCGGAGTCAGGCCCGGGCGTTCCGTGAGCTGTCCTGGACGCTGCGGGGGACCGAGCTGCGAAAGGCCCGGCTGCTCGCCGTCATCTGGGCGGTGATCGTGACGTTGCCCGAGGTGGCGGTCGGGGCGGCGCTGGTGGTGGGGTGTGTGCAGGTCGCGGACGGCCAGTTGTCCGCGGGCACGTTGGTCGCCTTTCTTTCCACGGCACTTGCCCTGCGGTGGCCCGTGGAGTCGATCGGGTTCCTGCTGGCGATGAGCCAGGAGGCGGCGACCGCCACGGAGCGGTACTTCGAGGTGATGGACGAGGTACCGGAGTCCGGGACGGCACGGCTGCCCGCGGCCCGGCCGGCTCGTCAAGCCGGGCTTGTCTTCGACAGCGTCTCCTTCCGCTACCCCGACGCCCCTCCAGAGTCCCCACCCGTCCTCGACCGCATCGACCTCCACATCCTCCCCGGAGAATCCATGGCCCTCGTCGGGGCCACCGGCAGTGGCAAGACCACCCTCACCGCGCTTGTTCCGCGACTGCACGAGGTGTCCTCGGGGCGGATCACGCTCGACGGGAAGGACATCATGGCCATGTCCCGGGAGGAGCTGCGGACCAAGGTGGCCGTCGCCTTCGAGGAGCCCACGCTGTTCTCCGCCTCCGTCGGGGAGAACGTCCTCATGGGTGCCGACGACACCGCCGGAGCCGCCGAGCTGGAGCGCGCGCTCTCCGTCGCCCAGGCCGGCTTCGCGCACACCCTGCCGCAGGGCACCGACACCAAGGTCGGCGAGCAGGGGCTCAGCCTCTCCGGAGGGCAGCGGCAGCGGCTGGCGCTCGCCAGGGCCGTCGTAGGACGGCCGCGGTTTCTCGTGCTCGACGATCCGCTCTCCGCCCTCGATGTGCACACCGAGGCCGCCGTGGAGGCCGCCCTGCGGGACGTTCTCGCGGAGACCACCGCGCTCATCGTGGCGCACCGGCCGTCCACCGTGCTGCTCGCCGACCGGGTCGCGCTGCTGTCCGGCGGGCGGATCGTCGCGGTCGGGACACATCACGAACTGCTGCGCACGAACGCCGAGTACGCCCATCTGATGTCCGGAACGGAGGCCCACGGATGACCGCGTCCGCCACCACCGCGGCCCCGGCCAAGAAGCCCGAGCCCGAGGACACCGGCGACCCCTTCGACCGGGACGTCCTGCCCACTCCCCCGGGCGCCACCGGAGCGCTGCTGCGTTCGCTGCTCGCGCCGATGAGGGCGCGGGTCGCGCTCACCACCCTGCTGCTCCTCGTCCAGCAGGCGGCCGTACAGGCGGGCCCGCTGCTGGTGGCGTACGCCATCGACGAGGCCGTACCGGCGTTCCGCGCCGACGACCACGGTCCGCTGATCGCGGTGGCCGTCGGCTATCTGCTGTGCGCGGCGGCCTCCGGTGCCCTGCAGTACGCGTTCGTCATCGCCGCCGCCCGCGTCAACCAGGACGTCCTGCTCGATCTGCGCGGCCGGATCTTCCGGCACGCGCAGGCACTGAGCATCGACTTCCATGAGCGATACACGAGCGGCCGTCTGATCTCCCGGTCCACCACGGACGTGGAGTCGCTGCGGGAGCTGCTCAGCGAGGGGCTCCAGGAACTCGTCACCGTCATCCTGTCGTTCGTCTACATCTCCGCGATGCTGCTCTGGCTGGACCTCGGGCTCGGCGCGCTCGCGGTGGCCTCCTTCGTGCCGCTGTATCTGCTCATGCGGAGCTACCAGCGGCGGGCCGGGCGGGTGTACCGGACGCGGTCCACCGCCATCGCCGCGGTGATCGTGAAGTTCGTGGAGACGATGAACGGCATCCGGCCGGTGCGCGCGTTCCGCCGTGAGGCCGTCAACGACGCCGACTTCGCCGTACTGAACAAGCACCACGAGCGGACCAACGGCGACGCGCTGCTGGAGATGGCCCGGTACGTCGTCGGTTCGCGGCTGGTCGCCAACACGGCCGTCGCGGGCATCGTGCTGTGGGGCGCCTACCGGGTGGCGGGCGGCACGCTGGCGCTCGGTGTGCTGGCGGCCGCCGTGCTGTATCTGCGGCGGCTGTACGACCCGATCGACCGGCTCGGGATGTTCCTGAACTCCTACCAGTCGGCGTACGCGTCCCTGGACAAGATCGCGGGACTGCTGGCCCAGACGCCGTCCGTGCCCGAGCCGTCAACCCCCAAGCAGCTCCCGGCACTTGAGTCCGAGCACCCGGGCCGCGAGGTCGTCTTCGACGGGGTGCGGTTCGCCTACCGCACCGGCGGCGAGGTGCTGCCCACCTTCGATCTCACCCTTCCGGCCGGGCAGACGGTCGCGGTGGTCGGCTCGACCGGCGCCGGCAAGTCGACGCTCGCGAAGCTGCTGGCCCGGTTCTACGACCCCTCCGACGGCCGGGTGCTCCTGGACGGGGCCGATCTGCGTGAGCTGTCCGTGCCCGAACTGCGGCGCGGGGTGGTGATGGTGACACAGGAGGCGTTCCTGTTCTCCGGCACGGTCGCCGAGAACATCGCCCTCGGGCGCCCCGACGCGACCCGGGAGGAGATCGAGCGGGCCGCGAAGGCGATCGGCGCGCACGAGTTCATCAGCGCCCTGCCCGACGGGTACGACACGGACGTACGCAAGCGGGGTGGCCGTATCTCCGCCGGTCAGCGGCAACTCGTGGCGTTCGCACGGGCGTTGCTCGCCGATCCGGCGGTGCTGATCCTCGACGAGGCGACCAGTTCGCTGGACATCCCCGGCGAACGGGCGGTGCAGCGCGCGATGGCGACCGTGCTGCACGGCCGTACCGCCGTGGTGATCGCGCACCGGCTGTCCACGGTGGAGATCGCGGACCGGGTGCTGGTCATGGAGCACGGGCGAATAGTCGAGGACGGCTCGCCGGCCGAACTCATCGCGGGGACCGGACGGTTCGCGGATCTGCACCGGGCGTGGCGGGACAGTCTGGCGTAGGCCCGGAGCACAAGATCCCCAAACGTTCGTATAACGAACATGAATTCCCGTACAACGAACGATTTCCGGCCAAGTTTCTGACGCGCCCCTGACAGGAGGGGTGATCTCCTGCCACTCTTCCCACGGCCGCTTCACAGCAACCCCATAAGTTCCCCCCGCTGTGCCCGGCCGTCGCTCCCGCACGTCGTTCTGCGTACCGCTTGCTCTGCCCGGCCGGCCCACCCGCCGGACGGTCTCCCCTGGCCGCGCGATCCGCGGCCGCGCAGAAGGAGTCAGTTTTGAGAAGCAGTTCCTCAGACAGACGCACCTCCCACAGATCCACCACCCGCCGGGCCGCAGCAGTCGCCCTCGTCGGTGTGTCCGCCCTGATCGCCGCGACCGTCCAGTCGGGCGCCGCCACCGCAGCCCCCGAGAAGGCACCGTCGGCCGCGGGCAAGGTCATACCGGGCGCCGAGTCGGTCAAGCTCACCCCCGCCCAGCGCGCCGAGCTGATCCGCACGGCAGACGCCGCCAAGGCGGACACCGCCGAGGAACTCGGCTTGGGCGCCAAGGAGAAGCTGGTCGTCCGTGACGTCCTCAAGGACGGCAACGGCACCATCCACACCCGCTACGAGCGCACCTACGACGGACTGCCCGTCCTCGGCGGAGACCTCGTCGTCAAGAGCACCAAGTCCGACGCGACGGCGTCCGTCCTGAAGGCCACCAACAAGGCGATCAAGCCGGCCACCACCAAGGCGGCCGTATCCGCGGCGAAGGCCGAGCGGCAGGCCCTGGCCGCGGCGGAGGCCGAGGACGCCAAGAAGGCGGACGTCAACCGTGCGCCCCGCAAGGTGATCTGGGCGGCGAGCGGCACCCCGAAGGTGGCGTTCGAAACGGTCGTCGGCGGCTTCCAGCACGACGGTACCCCGCAGGAGCTGCACGTCATCACCGACGCCACCACGGGTGAGAAGCTGTACGACTGGGAGGCGGTCCAGACCGGCACCGGCAACACGGTCTACAGCGGTACGGTCCCGCTCACCACCACGCAGTCCGGGTCGACGTACAACCTCACCGACGGCGCGCGCGGCAACCACAAGACGAACAACCTCAACCGCGCCACCTCCGGCACCGGCACCCTCTTCTCCGGTCCGGACGACGTGTGGGGCAACGGCAGCCCGTCCAACCTGGAGTCGGCCGCCGCCGACGCCCACTACGGTGCCGCGCTGACCTGGGACTACTACAAGAACGTGCACGGGCGTTCGGGTATCCGCGGTGACGGTGTCGGCGCCTCCTCCCGGGTCCACTACGGCAACAACTACGTCAACGCGTTCTGGCAGGACTCCTGCTTCTGCATGACGTACGGCGACGGATCGGGCAATGCCAACCCGCTGACGTCGATCGACGTGGCCGCGCACGAGATGACCCACGGGCTCACCTCCAACACCGCGGGCCTCATCTACTCCGGCGAGTCCGGCGGTCTGAACGAGGCGACCTCCGACATCTTCGGCTCGACCGTCGAGTTCTATGCCAACAACCCATCCGACGCCGGTGACTACCTCATCGGCGAGAAAATCAACATCAACGGCGACGGCACCCCGCTGCGCTACATGGACCAGCCCAGCAAGGACGGCGCGTCCAAGGACAGCTGGTACTCCGGCATCGGCTCGATCGGCGTGCACAACTCGTCCGGTGTCGCGAACCACTTCTTCTACCTGCTGAGCGAGGGAAGCGGCACCAAGACCATCAACGGTGTCACCTACAGCTCGCCCACCTCGGACGGCCTTCCGGTCACCGGCATCGGCCGGGACAAGGCGGAGAAGATCTGGTTCCGCGCGCTGACCACGAAGTTCACGTCCAACACCAACTACGCGGGCGCCCGTACCGGCACCCTCGCGGCGGCCGGTGAGCTCTACGGCACCACCAGCCCCGAGTACCTGGCCGTGCAGAACGCCTGGGCGGGCGTCGCGGTCGGCGCGCGGCCCGGTGGCGGCGGTGGCGGTACGTCGTTCGAGAACACCGCCGATGTGTCGATCCCGGACAACGGCGCCGCGGTGACCTCGTCGATCACCGTCTCCGGGCGGACGGGCAACGCTCCGTCGAACCTCGCGGTGGCGGTCGACATCGTCCACACCTACGTCGGCGACCTCCAGGTGCAGCTCGTTGCCCCCGACGGGACGGCGTACACACTGAAGGGCTACGGCACCGGCGGCAGTTCGGACAACCTCAACACCACGTACACCGTGAACGCCTCCTCCGAGGCCGCCAACGGCACCTGGCAGCTGAGGGTCCAGGACAACGCGGCCATCGACACCGGCTACATCAACAGCTGGAAGCTGACGTTCCCGTAGGTCGTCCCGCTCCCCTGTGAACAGGGCGCCGTCCCGGTGGTTCAACTCCCCGGGGTGGCGCCCGCTTTACATTTCTGAAACGTTCACCGGACAGTCGGCTTTCGGCCAACATCGTTTGGTGGTCCTGACATGTACGCGCCTCTGGTGTCACTCTTCCCTCACCCGCCGCACAACTTCCCAGCCCTCCCCCACATAAGGAGCTTGTGTGACCCCCCGCTACGCGCGTCACAAGCGCACCACCCTGGCCATCGCCACCGCGATCGCGGCCGGAGCCCTCCTCACCACGGGCCTGAGCACCGGCGCTTCGGCGAAGACCGAGCCGGCCGACGCGACGCCCGTGCGGCTCACCGCCGCCGCCCGCACCGCCCTGATCAACCAGGCCGCCGCCGAAGCGCCCACGACGGCCGACGAGATAGGCCTCGGCGCCAAGGAGAAGCTGGTCGTCAAGGACGTCGTCAAGGACGCCGACGGCTCGACCCACACGCGCTACGAGCGCACCTACGCAGGGCTGCCCGTCCTCGGCGGCGATCTCATCGTCCACGAGACGCCGTCCGGGAAGACCGAGGGCGTCACCAAGGCGACCAAGGCCGCCGTCAAGGTCGCGGACCTCACCGCGGACGTCACCAAGGCGAGCGCCGAGAGGCAGGCCCTGAAGGCCGCCAAGGCGGCGGGCTCCACCAAGTCCGCGGCCGACAAGGCCCCGCGCAAGGTGGTCTGGGCCGCGAGCGGCACCCCGAAGCTGGCGTACGAGACGGTCGTCGGCGGGTTCCAGAACGACGGCACCCCGCAGGAGCTGCACGTCATCACCGACGCGCAGACCGGCGAGAAGCTGTACGAGTGGGAGGCCGTCCAGACCGGCACCGGCACCAGCCAGTACAGCGGCACGGTGACCATCGGCACCTCGCTGTCGGGCTCGACGTACCAGCTCAACGACGCCTCGCGCGGCGCGCACAAGACGTACAACAAGGCGCGCTCCACCTCCTCTTCGGCGGGCACCCTGTTCACCGACGCGGACGACACCTGGGGCACCGGGGCCGCGTCGAGCTCCTCGACCTCGCAGACGGCCGCCGTGGACGCCCACTACGGCGCCCAGGTCACCTGGGACTTCTACAAGAACGTCCTCGGCCGCAACGGCATCAAGAACAACGGCGTCGCCGCCTACTCCCGGGTCCACTACGGCAACGCCTACGTCAACGCGTTCTGGCAGGACTCCTGCTTCTGCATGACGTACGGCGACGGCGAGGGCAACACCAAGCCGCTGACCTCCCTGGACGTGGCGGGCCACGAGATGACGCACGGCGTCACCTCCAACACGGCCGGGCTCAACTACTCGGGTGAGTCGGGCGGTCTGAACGAGGCGACCTCGGACATCTTCGGCACGGCGGTGGAGTTCTACGCGGCCAACTCCAAGGACGCCGGCGACTACCTCATCGGCGAGAAGATCGACATCAACGGTGACGGCACCCCGCTGCGCCACATGGACCAGCCGAGCAAGGACGGCTCGTCGGCGAACTACTGGTCGTCGTCGCTGGCGGGGCTGAACGTGCACTACTCGTCCGGTCCCGCCAACCACTTCTTCTTCCTCCTCTCGGAGGGCAGCGGCGCCAAGACGATCAACGGCGTCAGCTACAACTCGCCGACCTACAACGGCTCCACGGTCACCGGCATCGGCCGCGACAAGGCGGTCAAGATCTGGTACAAGGCGCTGACCGAATACATGACCTCGACCACCGACTACAAGGGCGCCCGCACCGCGACCCTGAGCGCGGCCTCGGCCCTGTACGGCTCCGGCAGCACCGAGTACAACGCGGTCGCCGCGGCCTGGACGGCGGTCAACGTCAGCTGACCGACACGGCGTGGGCAGGCGGCACCCGGGGCGAAGGCAATCCCGGGTGCCGCCCTACGCTTGGGGCCCATGTCCTTCAGTTACGACGATGTCGGCGCCACGCGGGATCCCGACTTCTGCCCTCCCGGCTTCCACCCGCTGCATGTGCGCACGCGTATCGGAGAGGGCCACGAGGTCTTCCGCAGCGCGTCCGAGGCAGTGCTGACCTGGGGCATGCACCGGGCGATGGGCGTCGGCGTCGACGCCTCCGCGGAACGGGCGGCGCCCGGGGTGGACGTCACGGTCACCCTGGCCGGCGTCATCAAGGCACCGTGCCGGGTGGTCTGGACGGTGGAGGAACACCGGCGTGCGGGCTGGGCGTACGGCACGCTGGCCGGGCATCCGGAGTGCGGCGAGGAGTCGTTCGTCGTGGACCGGACGGGCGACGGCACGGTGTGGCTGACGGTGCACGCCTTCAGCCGGGGCGCGAAGTGGTACGCCCGGGCGGGCGGGCCCGCGACGCGGGGGTTGCAGAACGCGTACGCGCGGCGGTGCGGGGTGGTGCTGCGGAGGCTGTGCGGGGGCGACAGCGAGTGACGCCCCCGCGGCAGTGCCTCAGCGCATGAGGACCCCGGCGCCCTCCACCACGTCCTGCGAAGGCGCGGTCACAAGACCCAGCTCCGCGCTCGACGCCAGCAGCCGGTGCGCCGGAAGGATCCGTACCGTGTAGCCGTACGGACCCGTGCGGTCCAGGGACAGCGGGCCCTCGTACACCCACCGTCCGTCCAGGTCGGGGCCGCCCGTCGGCTTGAGCGGGACGGTCGCCGCGTCCGTGATGCGGTCCTCGGCGTCGACCCGGCCCGAAACCGCCTGCACCTCCACATCGTCGGGGACGAGGTCGCCGAGGCCGACGCGGACCCTGAGGCTCAGGGTCGTGCCCAGTTCCGCCGTCGTCGTGGCGACCGAGGTCTCCACATGGTCGACCGTCACCCGGTGCCAGGCGGTCCGCACCCGGGCCTTCCACGTGGCCAGTTCCCGCGCGGACTCCGCGTCCATCGAGCGGTGGGCGAGCGCGGCCGGCGTGTAGAGGCGCTCGACGTACTCCCGGACCATCCGCCCGGCCAGCACCTTCGGGCCGAGCAGGGTGAGGGTCTGGCGGACCATCTCGATCCAGCGGTCGGGCAGCCCGCCCTGGCCGCGCTCGTAGAACCGCGGGGTCACCCGCTGCTCCAGCAGGTCGTACAGGGCCGCCGCCTCGATGTCGTCCCGGCGGTCCGCGTCCGTCTCCGAGCCGTCCGCCGTGGGGATCGCCCAGCCGAAGTCCGGCTGGAACCACTCGTCCCACCAGCCGTCCAGCACCGACAGATTGAGACAGCCGTTCAGGGCGGCCTTCATCCCGCTCGTCCCGCACGCCTCCAGCGGGCGGAGCGGATTGTTCAGCCAGATGTCGCAGCCGGGGTACAGCTTCTGCGCCATCGCCATGCCGTAGTCCGGCAGGAAGACGATCCGGTGGCGCACCCGCGGATCGTCCGCGAACCGCACCAGGTCCTGGATGAGCCGCTTGCCCCCGTCGTCCGCCGGGTGGGCCTTGCCGGCCACCACGATCTGGATCGGGTGCTCCGGGTGCAGCAGCAGATCCATCAGCCGGTCACGGTCGCGCAGCATCAGCGTCAGACGCTTGTACGAGGGGACGCGGCGGGCGAAGCCGATGGTGAGGACGTCCGGGTCGAGCACCCCGTCGATCCACCCCAACTCCGCGCTGCCCGCGCCGCGTTGCCGCCACGACGCCCGCAGTCGCTCGCGCACCTCCACCACCAGCTGCTCACGCAGCACCCGGCGCAGCTCCCAGATCTCCTGGTCGGGGATGTCCGCCACCGCGTCCCAGCGGTCCGAGCCGCCGACGGTGAGCGCGTCCTCGGTGCGCTGGGCGCCGATCTGCTTGGCGCCGAGCCGGAAGACCTCGGGGGCGACCCAGGTCGGGGCGTGGACGCCGTTGGTGACCGAGGTGATCGGCACCTCGTCGGCGTCGAATCCCGGCCACAGACCGGAGAACATCTCACGGCTGACATTCCCGTGCAGCAGCGAGACACCGTTGGCGCGCTGGCCGAGGCGCAGGCCCATCACCGCCATGTTGAAGAGGTTCGGCTCGCCTCCCGGGTACGTCTCCATGCCGAGCTGGAGGATCCGCTCGACGTCGATGCGCGGGAGTTCGGCGTCGGGGCCGAAGTGGCGGGCGACCAGCTCACGGTCGAAGCGGTCGATGCCCGCGGGGACCGGGGTGTGGGTCGTGAAGACGGTCCCGGCCCGCACCGCCTCAAGCCCGGAGTCGAAGTCAAGGCCCGTGTCGCAGAGTTCGGCGATCCGCTCAAGGCCGAGGAAGCCCGCGTGCCCCTCGTTGGTGTGGAAGACCTCGGGCTCCGCATGGCCCGTCAGCCGGCAGTACGTCCGTACCGCCCGCACACCTCCTATACCGAGCAGCATCTCCTGGAGCAGCCGGTGCTCGCTGCCGCCGCCGTAGAGCCGGTCGGTCACCCCGCGTTCGCCGAGGTCGTTCTCCTCCACGTCGGAGTCGAGGAGCAGCAGCGGGACCCTGCCGACCTGGGCCAGCCAGACGCGAGCGTGCAGGGAGCGGCCGCCGGGCAGGGCGAGGGAGACCTGGGTGGGGGTGCCGTCGGACTCCCTGAGCAGCGCGACGGGCAGTTCGTTGGGGTCGAGCACCGGGTAGTGCTCCTGCTGCCAGCCGTCCCTCGAAAGGGTCTGCCGGAAGTACCCGTGCCGGTACAGCAGCCCCACTCCGATCAACGGCACCCCGAGATCACTGGCCGCCTTCAGATGGTCGCCGGCCAGGATGCCGAGCCCGCCGGAGTACTGCGGCAGGGCGGCGGTGATGCCGAACTCGGGGGAGAAATAGGCGACGGCGGCGGGGAGTTCGGAGGACTGGCCCTGATACCAGCGGTCACCGGAGACATAGTCGGCCAGGTCGTCGGCCACCGCGGTCAGCCGGCGCAGGAAGCGGCGGTCCTCGGCCAGCTCGGCCAGCCTGCCGGGCGGCACACTGCCCAGGAGCCGTACGGGATCACCGTCCGAGGAGGCCCAGTGCTCGGGATCGACGGACTGGAACAGATCGCGGGTCTCCGCATGCCAGGACCAGCGCAGATTGCGCGCCAGGTCGCTGAGCGGCCGGAGGGGTTCGGGGAGAACGGGACGGACGGTGAATCGACGGATCGCCTTCACATTCCACCTCGGCAGGCGTGCGGAAGAGGACGCACGGCGGTGTGCGTCCTGTCATCATCTGCACGGTATCGGTGTGGGCGCTCCGTAACCACGGCGCCTGTCCCCGCGTCTCCATCGATCCTGGAGCGGGACTCGACCGGGACCACACGCGCACTCCGTCCGAAAAGAGCCGCAACCTTCACGGATCCGCCATCGGCGATATGGCCGATTCCGCCCCTGTAGGCGTCCTTGTGGCGACTTCATCCGTCACGAGAGGCTGCTCATGGCGTTCCGGCCCGCGCCGGCCGCATCCCGGCCGTGAGCGGCTTCCGGACGCCGAGTCGAGGAGGGGACTCGGATCATGGCACGGACGCGAAACCGGCGTCTGCGCTGGGCGGAGGGCCTGACCGCGGTGACCTGTACCGCGGCACTTTCGGCCATCAGCCCGCCCGCGCACGCCGCACCGGAGGGGCGGATACTCGGCGCCGGTCAGCCCGGCTCCGTCAGCGGAAGCTACCTGGTGACACTCAAGGGGGGAACACAGGCTCCGTCGGCGGCCGGACAAGCCCTCGCCGAGCAGTACGGGGCGAAAATCAGCCACACCTACGGCACGGTGCTCAACGGCTACGCGATCAGGGCGAGCGACAGACAGGCCCAACAGCTCGCCGCCGACCCGCGGGTCGCCTCGGTCGCCCAGGACACCCGGGTGACTCTGGAAAACACCCAGAAGAACCCGCCGTCCTGGGGTCTCGACCGCATCGACCAGCGCAACCTGCCTCTCAACAACAGCTACTCCTGGCCGGAGTCCGCGGGTGCCGGGGTGACGGTGTACGTGATCGACACCGGCATCCGCATCTCGCACAAGGACTTCGGCGGCCGCGCGAGCTACGGCTGGGACTTCGTCGGGGGCGACAGGACGGCGGGCGACGGCAACGGCCACGGCACGCATGTCGCGGGCACGGTCGCCGGCTCCACGTACGGCGTCGCCAAGAAGACGAAGGTGGTCTCCGTCCGGGTCCTCGACAACGCGGGCGCCGGCACCACGGCCCAGGTCATCGCGGGAATCGACTGGGTCACCAGAAACGCCAGGAAGCCGGCGGTCGCCAACGTCAGCCTGGGCGGCACGTACAACGCCCAGCTGAATGCCGCCGTACGCAACTCCATCGCCTCCGGCGTCACCTACACGGTCGCCGCGGGCAACGACGGTCTCCCGGCCGGCCTGTATTCGCCGGCCAGTGTGAGTTCGGCCATCACGGTCGGCGCCACCGACCGCAAGGACGCGAGGGCGAGCTTCTCGAACTCCGGCCCGGCCCTCGACCTGTTCGCCCCGGGCGTGGCGATCACCTCGACGTCGTACGCGGGCGACAGCGCCGGCGCGACCTACTCGGGTACGTCGATGGCGGCGCCGCACGCGGCGGGCGCTGCCGCGCTCTATCTGGCCGACCACCGCAAGGCCACCCCCGCACAGGTGTCCAAGGCGCTGGTGGCCAAGGCGGCGAGCGGAAAGGTCTCCGGCCGCGGGCTCGGCTCACCGAACAAACTGCTTCAGGTACCTGGCTCGTAGCGGTCTGTTCGCGGCCCGTTGAGGGCGATACGGAAGGATCGGCCCCGTCCGTCACGGACGGGGCCGGTCTTGTGTGCTGACATACGCGTGAGTAGTTAGCAAAGTGCCGGATTGCCCACCCGAATAGGGTGGGAAGGCTCCTGCGGTACACCTCACAGGCACGCCACAGCAGCATCCCGCAGGACCCACCTCCCCACAGCCATCCGCCCACCCACGTTGACGCGGACAGGAGCGGTCATGCCCGCCACGCACCACTCGTCAGCACCCCCGACGCGCAAGCCCGAAGCACCTCCCGTACGCCGCCCGGCCACCGCCGGACCGCCCGCCGCAGAGCCACCCTCCACGGACGGCGCTCCCGGTGTCGGGCGCATACCAGTCCTCGATGTCCGTCCGTTCGTGCAGCGCGGTCGCAGGCCGGCGAAGGCGGTGACCGGCGAGACGTTCGAGGTCTCGGCGACCGTGTTCCGCGAGGGTCACGACGCCGTGGCCGCCAA
>NZ_JAVRBF010001056.1:0-260 GCF_032436805.1 Streptomyces sp. P17
CTATCCGCTGCGGCTCGACTTTGTCGTTCTCGCGCTGGTGATCGCCACGCTGATCACCGCAGTCTGGTTCCTTCCTCGTCATGTAGGGAGCCGAAAGCCATGGTCTCTACGGATGCCGCATGTGCCGGCAAGCATTCGGAAAGAATTTTGCGTGGCAGCGATCGGCGCCGCGACGGCTTTCACCAGCGGCGCCGTTCTCCTTTCGCTCGGAGGCCAAGTGGCGCACGACCTGGTCGGCTCCGCCAACGAGTTGATGAACG
>NZ_JAVRBF010001057.1:0-260 GCF_032436805.1 Streptomyces sp. P17
GCTAATATTGATGCAAGGTCAGAAAAAGAGCGCTTATTCGGTCAACTAATGGTCGTGCACATCTTATCCTTTATGTTTTATCAACTGACTCAAGCGATGTTTAGTCACAACTCAGGGACCATTTTTTTCTCTTTAATGACTATCGTATTATTTAGTTCAATAGTTACTATTAAATCATCAATTCAACTTAATCATATAAAATAAAGAAGATCAAATAATGGAGATTTATATTTGTTCAACTGTCCGCCACCTTCTGTTTG
>NZ_JAVRBF010001058.1:0-260 GCF_032436805.1 Streptomyces sp. P17
CTTGAAAAACATCCTCGGTTAACCGGAAGGCCACCACGTCGGGGTGTTCCAGCCATTGGCCTTGGTGCATATTGCGCAAGAGCGCGGCCAAGTCGTTTCGCGTCAGATGGGCACGGTGGGCCAGTGGCCACCCCACTATCCAGCCGTCCGAATGCCTCTGGGCGTGAACGACGAACCGGGGGTGTATCCAGCGCTCTTGGAGCTGGGCAAGGACGGTGGCTGGCTTGGCAAAGCGCCCCACCTCGACCAGGTGGTTGTCG
>NZ_JAVRBF010001059.1:0-260 GCF_032436805.1 Streptomyces sp. P17
GTCCCGGCAGACCCTTGTCCATGGCTGAGCTCCCTTCGGCCTTGCAAGACCACTTGCGTGACGGTCGCACCCGGCGGTAGGCTTCGCTGTCCATTTTTCGCAGCCGATGGACAGATCCTGCGGAAATCGGCGTGGGGGAAACCGGCCATCACCGCGACATTGCCCCTTGAACGACTCCTGATGTTCGAGACGCGCGATCGCGACGAGGCGCGCGACAGCGTCGCGCGCGTGTTCTGCCCTCACCGCCTGGACCTGGTGAG
>NZ_JAVRBF010001060.1:0-260 GCF_032436805.1 Streptomyces sp. P17
GTTTAGTTGGTATCACACTTCTGGCTCCGGTATTCCTAATGCTGTGAAAGTGCTACTGGATGCTTGGGAAGATCGTGAGAGTGTTCTTGTTCGCTATCAAGCTCAAGATTCTGCCATTGTTAGTGAAGGTGAAGTATGGGTTGGTGATGCATCTATGTCAACTGGCGTTGAAGCTATTACTGATTTCACTTTTGATCTTCAAGGTTCTGGTGAGCTGACCAATACCTAACAGTAAGAACATTATCTAAATAACCTATGTC
>NZ_JAVRBF010001061.1:0-260 GCF_032436805.1 Streptomyces sp. P17
GCAGACTTTGCCGGATAACTACACAAAAGCCGCCTCATCATTCCAGCGTTATATTCAGCTTGGAAACGGTTGGACGGTTGACGTGATTGCATATATTTTGCGGGGTATGGAGAATGAGCAAACTAAAATATCAACGTGCGACGATGGATCACATTAAGCCGGAATGTTTCGGCGGTCCATTCGAATATGGAAATCTAGTTACCGCCTGTTTCCCGTGCAATAACCGGCGCGGCAATATGCCCGCTGATATATTTCTCACT
>NZ_JAVRBF010001062.1:0-260 GCF_032436805.1 Streptomyces sp. P17
TTGATGATAACGATGTATTCTGATTTAGGCTAGATTAGCCGGAAGCCTCTGGCATATTGCTGGGGGCTTTCTTTTTAGAAGGGTTTATGAAGACAAAGAAGATGAGGTTTAAAAATACCACTAGAAGAGGATGATATGGCCTACTTGAATAAGATAAATAAACCTAAGATTGCCATAATAGATTGTGATTTTCCTATCTACTATTCAGCTTCTGCCGCTGAGCAAATCTATTATGTTTATTATGACCAAGATTATAATGA
>NZ_JAVRBF010001063.1:0-260 GCF_032436805.1 Streptomyces sp. P17
CAACCGAATCGATGCACGCCAGCGTAACGGGCAGGTTTGCGGGGGGATAGCGCCCCCGCCCCCGAATTGCAAGCCTTAGCTGACCGCCTGCAAAAGCTGGGTCAGACCAAAGCGGATGCCCAGATCGACAAGCGAAAAGAACGCCGCCGCTGCCGCCGCCAGAATAAACACCATGATCGTGGTCGTCACCACCTCGCGGCGGGTCGGCCACACGATCTTGCCCGCCTCGTTGCGGACCTGCTGGATGAACTTGGCGGGGT
>NZ_JAVRBF010001064.1:0-260 GCF_032436805.1 Streptomyces sp. P17
GTGGCAGCTAGTCTGTCCTTGCTGCTGTGCGGCGTGGCGCTGCCCGTCTTCGCGCAGGTCATTCCCGACGGTGGCAGTAATACGACCACCAGTATCGACGCAGCCAGCGGCGCTACAAACGTTCAGATCGCACCAGTCGGCAATCCGACATCCGCCATCAGCCACAACACCTACACGGAATTTTCCGTCAACTCTCTCGGTGTCAATCTCGACAACCGGACAGTCAACGCACGCACGATCCTGAACGAGGAGACATCCTC
>NZ_JAVRBF010001065.1:0-260 GCF_032436805.1 Streptomyces sp. P17
GGCCGGGACATCATGAAAAGGAAGGCAGGCCTGCGCCGCTATGTCTCGAGTTGATCGAATTCCTTGGGCGAAAGCACGCGGCGTGGATATTCTCACATCCAGATGGTCTTCCTGCAGAAGCTCTCTCGCCTTCTTGAGCGCCGCAGCCGCTGTGTCGCGTCGCAGATTAACGTAACCCGACTGGCTTCGTCCGCTGATCAGATATTGCGGATGCATCGTCTATCCCCGCAGGGCCACCGCCGCCAGAAGCGGCGGGAGCG
>NZ_JAVRBF010001066.1:0-260 GCF_032436805.1 Streptomyces sp. P17
TGCGAGATATTGCCGTCAAATTGCTCTAAAGTGCGCTGAATATGTTCCCATTCTAATTGATCTGGTGATAATAACGCGGTATCAGCTTCTGCTGATTGCGGCGTGTCGCTGCTATCTGCAGTACTGATGCATTGCAGCAAGGCAGCAAAATCAACCGGCTTAGTTAGATAATCATCTGCGCCCAGCTTCACGGCTTGGACTGCAGTGGCAATACTGGCAAAGCCGGTTAACATAATAATGCGGCTATCAGGGTAGGCGGC
>NZ_JAVRBF010001067.1:0-260 GCF_032436805.1 Streptomyces sp. P17
CAGCAACGCTTACCCTCTGCACCAACAATCTCAATCTCGATCTTGCCCACCGGACGGGTATCGGCCTCCTCTAGAGCCTTGTCCAGACCCAGCAGCTTAGCCTTGCCCATCGTGGCCTGAGCCATAGGCCCAGCCTTCTCAGTCTTGATCGCCATTGCCCGAGCCTCCTCAAGCTCAGCCAATAGGTCGTCTACTGTGATCTTATGCCGCTGCATTACTGAACTCCGAAGTTCATTAATCCTATCCGTGACCTTTACGTT
>NZ_JAVRBF010001068.1:0-259 GCF_032436805.1 Streptomyces sp. P17
GGGTCGCGTGCCCCGCGAGGTTGCGGTAAATGGAGTATTGCCAAACCAGCCTTTTGGTTCTTCAGCCAACGCCCTTTTGCAACATCGATTGTACTTATTGCTATCTGCCCCATCGATCCTCGAAGAAGCGGCTGACGTTTGAGTTAGCCGAAATCATCTTCAAGAAACTCCTTGCGTTTCCTACGATCGGGGAGTCCGTAACCATCGTATGGCATGCTGGCGAACCGATGGTTCTGTCGGTTAGTTACTACGAACGGAT
>NZ_JAVRBF010001069.1:0-259 GCF_032436805.1 Streptomyces sp. P17
TTCTAGCCATGAGACTCGTGAGTTAATTGAAAAGTATCAGCAGCAATACCCGATTCCACTACATCATTCTTGGCAGCCCGATAAAGGGTTTCGTGCTGCAGAGAGCAGGAACAAAGCTGTCGCTCAGTCAACGGGCGAGTATGTAATCATCGTTGATGGTGATATTTATCTCCCTGCTACTTTTATTGAAGATCACATTTTTGTTGCCAAACCCGGTTGTTTTGTTCAGGCAGGACGAGTGAGTTTGGGACCGGCATTA
>NZ_JAVRBF010001070.1:0-259 GCF_032436805.1 Streptomyces sp. P17
GACCGTTTACGCCGAGCATCGCACCGGCTGCGGCATGTGCGAGAAAAGCTGCGTCCTGCCGGAAGCGGCGATCAAGGTGCTGCCGGTCCGGCTGGCGCGTGGCACTTCGGCGGAACATTACCGCAAGGGCTGGGAGGAACGCGAACGCAAGGGCGCGCCGGTGGTCGATGGGCTGATCGACATTCCCGACGCCCGCCTGCCCGAAGGCGCGCCGGAGCTGCCCTCGCTTGTGCCGACGCCGGGGTCAACGCCGGGACCG
>NZ_JAVRBF010001071.1:0-259 GCF_032436805.1 Streptomyces sp. P17
GGTTGCCATAGCGGCGACTGGAGCAATTCTCTTCTTTTTCGCTACGGCGGCGATTCGTCCGCAATCAGAGCCGATTTCACAATAGGACCTCACCATGACGATCATCTATCACAACCCCGCATGCGGGACCTCCCGCAACACCCTGGCCATGATCCGCAACAGCGGCGAAGAGCCGACCGTGATTGAATACCTGCAGCATCCGCCCAGCCGCGAGCAGCTGGTCAAGATGATTCAGGATGCTGGCCTGACGGTTCGTGAG
>NZ_JAVRBF010001072.1:0-259 GCF_032436805.1 Streptomyces sp. P17
GACAGGATCTGGGATCAGGTGGTTTCCTATATCGAGGGGGGTGACGCCGTGATGGTGTGGCGCGCGCCCACCGATCAGGGTTTTGCGTTTAAAACCACAGGCCAAAACCGCCGCGTTCCGGTGGATTTTGACGGCTTGACACTTGTCCAGTTCCGCCCTGAAAAGAGCTAGATATTTCGGTGCGCTTTTTGAAATTGTGAAAGTGCTGGTTGGTCAGTAGCTTGCAGGAAGACTGTTCCCCGCGCGTGTGGGGAACAGT
>NZ_JAVRBF010001073.1:0-259 GCF_032436805.1 Streptomyces sp. P17
GAGTACGTACAGCCTGGCGGTGACGCGGCGACACTCAACCGGGCACTCGGCGACCAGGTCTCTACCACTCAGGACACCCTGAACGCCTCCTACGACTCGAGAGGGCCACGCGGGAGCAGACGTTAGAGCTCACTGAAGACCAAGTGCGTCATCTGGAGCAATTCAGGCCGTAGCTCTGCGAACGCCATACCGAAGTCCACCATAGTAGGGAATTGGTCGCCATCGACGCCTTCTTCGTCGGCATACTCAAGGGCATTGG
>NZ_JAVRBF010001074.1:0-259 GCF_032436805.1 Streptomyces sp. P17
GCCGACCGTCATCTCCTTGCCGGCCAGATGGTCAAGAGTCAGGTCGATCTTCAGCGTCGCGTCGCGAGCGTACTCAGTGTCGGGGAAACGCTGCACCACGTCCTGGAGCGCGGTCAGCGCCTGTTCGGTGTTCGACTGGTCGCGGCCGACGTCGACGATCTGCTCGTAGAGCGAGATGGCCTTCAGGTAGAAGGCATAGGCGATCTCGACCGCGGATTCCTACATCCAGCTCCATCCCGGCAGCCGCGAGGTCGCCTAT
>NZ_JAVRBF010001075.1:0-259 GCF_032436805.1 Streptomyces sp. P17
TGCACTCGTCGCGATCATGAATGGTGCCCAGGCGGATCAGTTGGGAGCTGTCATACGCAGCGATTCCTTCGCCACCCTCCTGGCTCCTGCAGATCACGCCATAGCCGGCGTATCCCCTTTCCATCAGTGCAACGTGACGCTGTCGCTCCTGCCATCCAAGCCAGTGAGTATCCTTATCATCCAGCACGAAGATCTGGATTCTTCCGTCGTGTGACTGCAGGTCCTCCTCCCACAAGCGCAGGAAGACGCGCCTGCTGAC
>NZ_JAVRBF010001076.1:0-259 GCF_032436805.1 Streptomyces sp. P17
GTAGCGCAGTCGGCTCTTGGCTAAAAATAGCGTTATTGGCACCGGCTGGCAGCAGTTCGGCCGGTAACAGTAATTGCGGCAGTGGCAGTATTACGGACATAGGCTAAGTAACTCGCGGATTGCCGTGAGCTGAGTAATGGCAGCAGTATTATCGCCATGCACACAGAGCGTATCGGCCGCTAAGGGTAAGCTAGTGCCAGTGTCGGTGGTAACAGTACCTGTGGCCACTAACTGTTGCACCTGAGCGAGGACTTCAGCG
>NZ_JAVRBF010000081.1:0-25337 GCF_032436805.1 Streptomyces sp. P17
GGGCCTTCGTCCGGCACGCCGAGGGCACGCACCGAACACCGCGGGCACCGCACAGGACTTTCAAAACACCCCCTAGATCCAGACCGATCGAGGGGAAGACGGGCGCATGAGCGAAGTCGGGGTCCTCGGTACCGGTGCTCATGTACCGGACCGGGTTGTCTCCAATGACGAGGCCGGAGCGCGGGCCGGGGTCGACGACGCCTGGATCGTGCGCAAGACCGCGATCCGGGAACGCCGCTGGGCCGCCCCCGAAGAGGCCACCTCGGACCTGGCCGCCGCCGCGGGGCGGGCCGCCCTGCGATCGGCCGGTATCACCGCCGACCAGCTGTCCGTGATCGTCGTCGCCACCTCCACACCCGACCGGCCGCAACCGCCCACCGCCGCCTACGTACAGCATCTGCTCGGCGCCGTCGACGCGGCCGCCTTCGACATCAACGCCGTCTGTTCCGGCGAGGTGTTCGCGCTCGCCGCGGCCGAGGGGATCCTCGCCAGAAGGGGCGGATACGCGCTGGTCATCGGCGCTGATGTGTACTCGCGCATCCTGAACCCGGCCGACCGCAGGACGGTTGTCCTGTTCGGTGACGGCGCCGGTGCGATGGTGCTGGGCCTGGGAGGGGGAGCCCGTATCCGCACCCTCACCACGCACACCTTCGGTGAGCTGTCCGGCCTGATCGAGGTGCCCGCCGGCGGCAGCCGGCTGCCGGTCGACCGGGCCGCCCTCGACGCCGGCCTGCACTACTTCACGATGGACGGCCGGGCGGTGCGCCGATTCGTCGAGGACCGCCTTCCCCTGCTGACCAAGCAGTTCCTGCACGAGAGCGGGGTCGGCCCGGACGACATCGGCCACTTCGTCCCGCACCAGGCCAACGGCGTCCTGCTCGACACCGTCTTCGCGCAACTCGCCCTGTCACGGGCCACCATGCACCGCACGCTCACGCACTACGGCAACACCGGAGCCGCCTCCATCCCGATCACCCTGGCGGAAGCCGCCCGCACCAGCGCCTTCCGACCGGGGGACCTTGTCCTCCTGGCCGGTTTCGGCGGAGGCATGGCCGCGGGATTCGCGCTGGTCGAGTGGTGAGGCCGTCGCCGTCCAGACATCGGCAGAAGCAGGAACCATGACAACGAGACACTGCACGGTGGGCCTGATAGGCAGCGGCCCGCGCGGCCTCTCGGTGGTCGAACGGCTCTGCGCCAACGCCCGCTCACAGCCCGAGGGCAGCACGGTCCACGTCCATGTCGTCGACCCCTACCCGCCCGGCTCCGGCAAGGTGTGGCGCACCGACCAGTCCCCTCAGCTGCTCATGAACACGGTGGCCGGACAGATATCGGTGTTCACCGACGCCTCCGTGGACCTGCGCGGCCCGCTGGAACCCGGGCCGAGCCTGCACGAGTGGGCCGCGGCGCTCGCCTCGGGCCGGTCCGGCCACGACTGTCCGCCCCATGTCCTCGACGAGGCGCGCGAATTGGGCCCCGACACCTATCCGACCCGCGCGTTCTACGGCCGGTATCTGCAATGGGCGTACCAGCGCGTCGTCCAGAACGCGCCCCCGGGGCTGCGCGTCACCGCGCACACCGCTCTCGCCGTGGCCCTCGACGACGATCCGGAAGCCGAGGACGCGACTCTGCAACGGGTGGTGCTCGACGACGGCACCGTGCTCGCGGGCCTGCACGCCGTGATCCTCTGCCAGGGCCATCTGCCGGCCCGCGCCGACCCCGCGGGGCGGGAGTTCGCCGCCCGGGTGCGCAGGGCGGGGCTGGTGCACATCGCTCCCGCCAACCCGGCGGACGTCGACCTCGGTGTGCTGTCGCCGGGCTCCGAGGTGCTGCTGCGCGGACTCGGGCTGAACTTCTTCGACCACATGGCCGAGCTCACCGTCGGCCGCGGCGGCTCCTTCTCGCGGGCCGGCGGGCGGCTCGTCTATCAGCCCAGCGGCCAGGAGCCGCACTTGTACGCCGGGTCCCGGCGCGGCATCCCGTACCAGGCCCGGGGCGACAACGAGAAGGGCCCGCACGGCCGGCACGAGCCGCTGCTGCTCACCGCCGACCGCGTCGCGGAGCTGCGCCGGACCCACGCCCACTCCGGCCTCGACTTCAGGGCGGATGTGTGGCCCCTGATCTCCCGCGAGGTCGAGGCCGTCTACTACCGGACGCTGCTGACCTCACGCGGGCACATCGCCAGGGCGGAGCAGCTCCAGGAGGACTTCCTGGCGGCCGGCTCGGGACACCGGGAGAAGGACGCGGTCCTGGCGGCGTACGGCATCAGCGAGAAGTACCGCTGGGACTGGGAACTGATCGCCCGCCCCTACCGGGACCGGCGGTTCGCCTGCCCCCGGGACTTCACCGACTGGCTCCTCGACCATCTGCGCAAGGATGTCGCGGAAGCCAGATGCGGCAACGTCAGCGGTCCGCTCAAGGCCGCCCTCGACGTCCTGCGGGACCTGCGCAACGAGGTCCGGCTGGCGGTCGACCACGGCGGCCTGCACGGCGATTCGTACCGCGCCGACCTGGACGACTGGTACACCCCGCTCAACGCGTTCCTCTCCATCGGGCCGCCCGCGCGGCGCGTCGAGGAGATGATCGCGCTGATCGAGGCCGGGGTGCTGCGGGTGGTCGGGCCGGGGCTGCGAGTGGCCGTCGACGGCACTGGTTGCACGGCCGGTTCGCCGCTCGTGCCCGGCTCCGAGGTCCGTGTGACGGCACTCGTCGAGGCACGCCTGCCCGCGATCACCCTGCGCCGCACGGAGGATCCGCTGCTGCGTCATCTGCTGGCCACCGGACAGTGCACCACCTACCGCATCCGCACCCGCTCCGGCGGCACCTACGAGAGCGACGGACTCGCCGTCACCGGGCGGCCGTTCCGCCTGGTCGACGCGGCGGGACGGCCGCATCCGCGGCGCTTCGCGTTCGGCGTGCCCACGGAGTCGGTGCACTGGGTGACGGCCGCGGGCATCCGGCCCGGCGTCAACTCCGTGACCCTTACCGACTCCGACGCCATCGCCCGCGCGGCGCTCGCCTGCGCGGGCCGGACGGGAGTCGCCGGGGGACGGGAAGCTCACACAGAACAGGGACTCACCCATGCTCACTGACATCGGCTTCACCGGGGACGCCGGTCTGCTGTCCCCGGTCTGGGCGGCCACCCCTGTCGTGGCCGCGGTGTCCGACGGGGCGTGGCTCCAGGCCATGCTGGACGCCGAGGCGGCGCTGAGCCGGGCGCAGGCCCGGCTCGGCACGGTGCCCGTGGCCGCCGCTCAGGTCATCACGGAGGCCGCGCGGGCCGACCGGCTCGACCCGGTCGCCCTCGCCCGGCAGGCACGCGAGTCCGCCAACCCGGTGGTGGCGCTGGTACGGGAGTTCACCGCGCTGGTCGCGGACCTGGACCCGGACGCGGCCCGGTATGTGCACCGGGGTTCGACCAGCCAGGACATCCTCGACACGGCCACCGTCCTGGTCGTCGGCCGGGCCGCGCGGCTGATCCGCGCCGACCTCGAACGCGTCGAGGAGGCACTGGCCGTCCTCGCCCGGGCCCACCGGGACACCCTGATCGCGGGGCGCACCCTGGCCCTGCACGCGGTACCGACGACCTTCGGGCTCAAGGCGGCCGGCTGGCGCCACCTCGTCCTGGACGCGGCGCACAAGCTCGACGCCCTGTGCGCCGAGGGGCTTCCCGTGCAACTCGGGGGCGCCGCCGGTACCTTGGCCGGCTACCTCGCCCACGCGCCGGAAGCCGACCTCGCCACCTACGTCCGGGAGCTGACGGAGGCGTTCGCGGCCGAACTGGGTCTGTCCGCCCCCCTCCTGCCGTGGCATGTGCTGCGCACCCCCGTGGTGGACACGGCCACGGCCACCGCGTTCCTGTGCGGGGCCCTCGGCAAGATCGCCGTCGATGTGCTGTCCCTGACCCGGACCGAGGTCGGCGAGGTGCACGAGCCGGCACCCAGCGGGCGGGGCGCGTCCTCGGCGATGCCGCACAAACGCAACCCCGTGCTCGCGACAGCCATCAGATCCGCCGCACTGCAGGCTCCGCAGCTCGCCGCGACCGTACTGGGCTGTCTGCCCAGTGAGGACGAACGGTCCGCCGGGGCCTGGCACGCCGAATGGGAGCCGCTGCGCGCCCTGCTGCGGCTGGCCGGAGGGTCGGCACACCAGGCGGCGGAGCTCGTCTCCCAACTGTCGGTGGACCCCCGGCGGATGCGCGCCAACACCCGCATCAGCGGGGGCCGGATCGTCTCCGAGCGGATCGCCGTCGTACTCGCCCCGCTGATCGGCAAGGCCCGGGCGCGCGACCTGCTGAACGAGGCGTCCGCCCGCTCGGCGCGCACCGGCGAGTCCCTGGCGGAGGTGCTGCGGCAGGACAGCCGGGCGTCGGCCGTCCTCGCCGACGCCCGGCTGACGGATCTGTTCGAGCCGGAGGCCTACACCGGGGCCGCGGGCCCGCTGACCGACCGGGCCCTGTCCCGCTCACTGCCCGCCACGCGCGAGCGGATGAAGGACTAGGGGGTGTTTTGAAAGTCCTGTGCGGTGCCCGCGGTGTTCGGTGCGTGCCCTCGGCGTGCCGGACGAAGGCCCTCGTACTGGACGTACTTGGGTCTTTGGCCGGTGCGGCGAGGGTGCGTGCCGGGCGCCGTGGGTGCTGTGCGGGACTTTCAAAACATCCCCTAACCCCGTCGGCGCATGGCGATCTCGGTGAGTTCGTCGATGTCGAACTCGGAGCGGCCCGGTGAGCCGTAGCGGGTGATCTTCCCTCGGCTCACCCACTTGCGGATCGTCGCCTCGGAGACACCCGCGGCGAGTGCGGCCACCTTGGTGGGCACCAGCCGGTGGCGTGGTGGCTTCCTCATGCGCCGACGGCCTTCCGCTGCCGTTCCATGAGCGGTCGCAGGGTGATCCACTCGTGCAGGTCCCAGGTGTGTCCCGACGAGCAGCGGATGCTGCCGGTCCCGGCGCGCTGCGATGACGTGGTGATCTTTCCGGTGCAGTCGGCCACCACACAGTCCCGGGTGAGTACCCGGGGTTCACCGGGCCCGGGATCGATCGTCCGCAGCAACTCCCGCCGGAGACCGTCGATCTCGTCCGCGAAATCGGTCGCCGGTGGCTGCTCGGTGAGCCACGTGAGGTGACGCAGCAGAAAGTGGGTCAGGTCCGGGACCGAGCGCGTGGGAGCGATCCCGCCGCGCTCGTCGGCGACGAAACAGGCCCACGACTCAAGAATGGCCAGGATGTTGTGCCGGGCGTCGAGCGCGGACATGTTCAGACGGTCCCTGCTCCGGCTCCCGGACACCCGTGTGCGGTGCGGCTGCCGGGACGTGGGTAAGACGTGATGCAGGCTCTCCTGGTACAGACCGGGAAGCGCGCGCAGATTTCCCTCCAACTGCCGGATGCGCGAGGCGCAGAGGCCGGATTCGAGCGCCTCGCCGGGTTCCTGGAGAGAAGTTTCGGGGCAGGCGTGAGAATCCATTCGATTCCTTTCAGAGGTGGCTTGCCCGGCGCCCGGCACGGCTGAATGGAACTGCCCAAGCGGATGTGCACAGCCGTGGGCGAGGCGATGGCTCGTGGGAGGAGCGGAAAGTCGCGGCAGCAGATGTCGATTTCGGCCCCGGGCGCACTGGGAGATTTCCACGGGCGGTTCCGGGTGTCAACGCTCTGTATTCGCGGTCGATCGCCGCTGAAGGGGAACTCCAGATTCACTCTGTGCGGCGCCGCTCATGTGCCCTTCGTCCGAACCCCGAGGAGATACCTGTGACTTCGGATGTCACCACCGACACCCGCCAGGAGGCTGTCGCCCTCCGCACCGAGCTGCTCCGTCGCGTCGAGGACCGGCTGCGCTCCCTCCTCGCGGCCGAGCGCGACCAGTGGAGCGGGGTGCACGAAGGCGCGGTCGTCCCCATCGACGCGCTGACCGGGCTGATCGCGTCGGGCGGCAAGCGCATCCGGCCCGCCTTCTGCCTCACCGGCTATCTCGCCGCCGGCGGTGCCCCCGAGGACCCCGGCATCGTGGCGGCCGGCGCGGCCCTGGAGATGCTGCACCTGTCCGCCCTCGTCCACGACGACGTCCTGGACGACTCCGGCACGCGGCGCGGTATGCCGACCGTCCACACCAAGTACACCGAGCTGCACGCGGGGCGCGGCTGGCAGGGGGAGTCGCGCCGGTACGGCGAGGGCGTGGCCCTGCTCGTCGGCGACCTCGCGCTCGTCTACTCCGGTGAGCTGATGGCCGGGGCACCGAGGTCGGTGCTCGCGGAGTGGAACCGGCTGCGTTCCGAAGTGATGATCGGCCAGTACATGGACGTCCACACCGCCGCCGAGTTCTCCGTCGACCCCCGAAGCTCCCGCCTGATCGCCAGGATCAAGTCCGGCCGGTACACCATCCACCGGCCCCTCGTCGTGGGCGCGAGCGCCGCGGGGCGGGGCGACCTCGCCCCCGCCTTCGAGGAGTACGGCGAGGCCGTGGGCGAGGCGTTCCAGCTCCGGGACGACCTGCTCGACGCCTTCGGTGACTCCGCGGACACCGGCAAGCCGACCGGCCTGGACTTCACCCAGCACAAGATGACGCTGCTGCTCGGCTGGGCCATGCAGCGCGACGAGCACATCCACACCCTGATCACCGAACCGGGCCACACCCCCGACGAGGTACGCCGCCGGCTCCTGGACACGGGCGTGCCCGCCGACGTCGAACGGCACATCGCCGGCCTCGTCGAGCGCGGCCGCAAGGCCATCGCCGACGCCCCCGTCGCCGAGGTGTGGCGGGGGGAACTGGCGGACATGGCCGGGCGGGTCGCCTACCGCACATCCTGAGCCGCCCCCCGTCCTGACTCCCAAGCGCCGCTGCCGACCCGGGCAGCGGCGCTTTTCTGCGTCGTACACACCAGCACCCCACAGGCGCCCGATCAGCGCCGATGGCTGAAGCTCCGTGCCGGGCGATACGGTGGCCCCCACTAGCGGTAGGTGGGGACGAAGGGACATGGCACGTGGCCTTGAGGGCGCTTCGGCCGGCATTGGAAGCCCTGTACGTCAGACGGCTGGCCCGCAAGCTGGAGGGCAAGCCGCGTCCACGGCATGTCGCCATCATGCTGGACGGCAACCGCCGTTGGGCCCGTGGAGCCGGGCACGACGACGTCCGTGAGGGCTACCGCGTGGGCGGAGCGAAGGTCGGCGACTTCCTGCGCTGGTGCGACGCCGCCGACATCGAGCACGTCACGCTGTGGATGCTGTCCGACGACAACCTCCACCGGCCCCCGGCCGAACTCGGGCCGCTGCTCGAAATCATCGAGGAGACCGTGGCGAGCATCTGCGCGGCCGACGAGGACTGGCGGATCGAGGTCATCGGCGCGCTGGACCTGCTGCCGGGGGAGACCGCCCGGTCCCTGAAGGACGCCGTCGCGCGGACCAACGGCCGCTCGGGCCTCAAGGTCGACGTGGCGGTCGGATACGGCGGCCGCCGCGAGATCATCGACGCGGTCAGGTCGGCCTTCGACAAGCACATCTCCGCCGGCGGCGACCCCCGCGAACTGGCCGAGAACTTCGACCTCCAGCACATCTCCGACAACCTCTACTCCCCGGCGGGCCCCGACACCGACTTCATCATCCGCACCTCCGGTGAGCAGCGGCTGTCCGGCTTCCTGCTGTGGCAGTCCGCCTACGCCGAGGTGCACTTCGTCGAAGTCCTGTGGCCCGCCTTCCGCGAGATAGACCTGCTGCGGGCGCTGCGTTCGTACGCGGTCCGGGACCGGCGTTACGGCAGGTGAGCTGAGGCCCGGCCGCACCACAGCACCGCTCTACCGGCGCTCCAGAACCGCTCCCGATACTCGGTAGCAGCACTGGAGCGGGGCCCCGCCCCACATGTCGATCCGAAGGGATTGCTGTGTCCAACCCTGAAGCGGTACTGGCCCGGATGCGCGAGTACATGGTGGGACCCACCCGGTTCATGACCCTGTACACCTGCTTCGAACTCGGCATCGTCGACGCCCTGCGCAAGGAGGGCGGCCTGACCGCGGCGGAACTCGGCGCGGCCGTGGGCGCGAAACCCGACGCCGTGGCGCAGTTGCTGTGTCTCCCGCTGAAGGAGGGCTTCGTCGCCCAGGACGAGGCCACCGGCGGCTATACCCTCGCCGCGCTCGCGGATGTCCCCGAAGCGGACCTCCAGCGGGTCCTGACCTTCATGGGCATGATCAAGACGGGCATGCTGCGGCAGCTGTACTACCTGCCCGAGAGCGTCTCGACCGGCAGTGCGGTCGGACTCAAGGAGCTCTACGGCTTCGAGGGCACGATGTTCGAGGCTGCCGCCGTGGTCCCGGAGGTGCGCTCCGCTTGGGGGCCGCTGGCCCAGAACGAGACGGCCGCCGTCTACCCGTGGTTCTTCCGCAGCTTCGACGTCCCGGCCGGGGCACGCGTGCTCGACGTGCGCGGTGGCAACGGGCTCGGGGCCGTCATGACCTGCCGGTTGAAGGGATCGCCCGGTCTGCGGGTGACCGCCTTCGACCAGCCCGTCCTGGAGGCGGAGTGCCTGCGGACCTTCGAGGCGCACGGGGTGGCGGAGCAGTGCTCGTTCGTGGGCGGTGACGTCCTGGAGTCCCTGCCCGGGGGCTTCGACGTGGTGCTGCTCAAGCACTTCGTGGACATGTACGACAAGGACGAGGTCCTCACCATCCTGAAGAACGCCCACGGGGCGCTGGAGCCCGGGGGCCAGGTCGTCGTCCTCGCGCCCGTGTACCCCGAGGACATCACGGACCCCGAGGACCTCCAGGCCGACTTCTTCCCGGCCTACATCCTCGGCTGTGTGGTGGGCCGCGGTGGACTGCAGAAGCTGTCCACGTACCGCGGCTGGCTGGAGGAGTGCGGGTTCGAGGTCACGAAGGTGACTGCCAAGGACCCCGCCGACATACCGGCGGACGCCATCATCAACCGCGTGGTCATCTGCGCGACGAAGCGGGACTGAGAAGCGGGGCTGAGCTGGTCGAGGACGCCTCCGCGGGCGGCCGCGGAGGCGTCCTCCAGCGTGTCCTCAGGCGGTGTAGAGGTCGAACGTCGAGCTGCGTCGCGGTCCGGCGACCACGTCCAGTTGGGGGTCGACGACCAGCATCGCCTGGTGCAGACGCTGTACGCGCGGTGACGGCTCCACGCCCAGGCCCTCGATGAGCCGGATACGCAGCTTGCGGTAGACCTCCAGGGCCGACGCCTGCCGGCCCGAGCGGTACAGCGCCACCATGGCCTGCGAGTGCAGGCCCTCGTGCTGGGGGTAGCGTGCCGTCAACTCGGTGAGTTCCGGGATGAGTTCGGTGTGCCGGCCGAGCCGCAGATCGGCGTCGATCCGCCGCTCCACGGTACCGAGACGGCTCTCCTCCAGCCGCATGACCTCTATCTTCAGGACCGGCCCCACCCGCACGTCGACCAGCGCCGGTCCCCGCCAGAGCGTGAGCGCCTGCCGGAAACGGTCCGCGGCGACGGCGTCGTTGCCGGACTCGAAGGCCGACCGGCCCTCCGCCACCATGCGTTCGTAGGCGTGCACATCGACGCTCTCCGAGGGGATCGCCATCACATAGCCGCCGTGCCGGGTGGCGAGCACCTCCTTGGCCGTGCCGGGGTTGTCGGACCCCATGGCGCCGCTGAGGCGTCGGCGCAGTTGGAGGATGTACGTCTGTAAGGTCGCCAGCGCGCTCTGTGGTGGCTTGGTTCCCCAGAGTTCTTCCATGAGCGTGGAGACGGGCACCACGCGTCCGGGGCAGAGGGCGAGCAGGGACAGCATCTGCCGTGGTTTGCCGGCCGAGGGGACGATCGACTCCCCGTTGACCTCGGCGCACAGCGTGCCCAGGACCTGAATCTTCATGTTCTCCCCCGTACGTCGTCGAATCCCTGCGTGGCAGCAGTCCCCGGCCCGATGGGTGCCGACGCAACACGATTGCGTCGTGGGGGAGGGCAACCGTGGGCAGGGGAGTGGTCACTCAGCTCGCTGCAACTGCCTGTGTGGCTTGGCCGGATCATTCCGGTGCGTACGCCGACCAGTGTTGTCCATGCGGCTTGGGCTGGACTGTCCGGCGACTTGGCGCTGGCTTGGTGGCCGCTTGCCGGAGTGAGGGTACGGGCCCGAACCGTGACCCGTTCGGGCGAAGATGACGTCGGCGGCGCACGGTTCGGGCCCGAGTGGACCGGAACGCCGCCAAGTCGAGGGCAAGCCGAAGGGCAGTCTCCCCCACGTACCTCGAACGACACTCGGAGGGGTACGGAGGCAGGGGGAGGCCGAATTACATCGTCTTGCGCGGTCGTACGGCCGCGGCACGGATCCGTCGCAGCAGATGGACCCGGCGCAGCCGCCCGATGGTCTGGTACAGCACCTCGGCGGTCAGGGCATGGGTGAAGGAGTACCAGCCCAGGCGCTGCGGGTCCTCGCGGATCAGTCCTGCCGCGACGATGGTGTCGACCGCCCTCAGCGCCTCCTCGATCTCGATCGAGGAGGCCTCGGCGACGACATCGACGGCGAAACTGCGGCCCGCTACGGCGGCGACGGACAGCAACTCGACGGCTTCCGGGCACAGTTGTGCGACCCGGCCGAGCACCACTTCGCGCACGGGCGCCGGCACCGATGCCGTACCGCCCCGGCTCTCGTCGCCGTCGAGGACCTTGATCAGTTCGCGCAGATAGAACGGATTGCCCCCGGTGCGGTACCGCAGCTCCTCGGCGGCAGCCCCGCTCACCTCCCGATGCAGCATCGCGCTCGCCAGGGCCCGGGCCTCCGCGACGTCCAGGCCGCTCAGCTCCACCTGCGTCATGTCCGCCCGGGCCAGCGCGGCCGAAGTCGTGGCGAGGGCGGCCGCCGCGTCGGAACGGTAGGACGCGGCCACCAGCAGGCGGCTCGTGCGCACCGACTCGGCCAGGTGAGCCAGGAGTTGCAGGGAGGCCGGATCCGCCTGGTGCAGGTGATCGAGCACGATCACCAGGGGTCTGGCGTGGGAGGCGCGGGTCAGGTAGTGCACGATCGCCTCGAACTGCCGCAAGGTGACGGCGTCCGCGTCGGCGACGGACGGAGGCTGCCGCGTCTCACCGTTGAGCACCTCGGCCACGGGGCCCGGAACCGGACGGCGCGGGAGGTGCGTGCCCGCCGAACCCAGTACCTGCCGCCACGGCCACAGCGGCGGTGTGGCGACATGTCCGGGGCAGGCGCCCCACAGCACCGGCGCACCGGTGGCCAGTTCGGTGAACCGTCGGAGCAACGTGGTCTTGCCGATGCCGGGTTCACCTGACACCGTCACCACCTGACCCCGGCCGCCCGCCGCTTCGGCCGACACCGCGGCCAGATGCCGCAGTGACTCCTCGCGGCCGACGAAGATCTCCTCGCCGGTGTCCGGGGCCGGCAGGGGAGTCCGCGCTGCGAGCGCGGCCCTGCGAGGCGTCGCCGTGACCGGGACAGGCTGGGCCGGACGCCAGTCAAGCGCCGGAGCGTGGCTGAGGATCTCGCGCTCAAGGTGCTGCAGGGCCGGCCGGGGATCGATGCCGAGTTCGTCTCCCAGCCGTCGTTGGTTGGTGCGCAGTACCGCAAGGGCGTCGGCCTGCCGTCCGGCTCGGTACAGGGCAAGGCTCAGGAGCTCGCAGCCGTATTCGCGCAGGGGATGGGCCTGCATGAAGGCCTCCAGCTCGGCGACCGCCACCTCGTGGGCGCCCACGGCCAGCAGCGCCGCGCAGCGGCCCTCGACGGCCGATAACCGTAACTCCCCGAGCCGCGCGACCTCCGCCGCCACATGCACGGAGTGGGACACCTCGGTGTAGGCCTCGCCCCGCCACAGCGCCAACCCGGCCTCGAACTCGCTCAACGCCTCGTGCGGATCTCCCCGGTTCCAGGCCTGCCAGCCCGCTTTGGCGCGGCGCTCGAAGCGGTGGACGTCGACCTCGACGGCATGGCCGTCCAGCAGATAGCCGCGGTCGTTGGTGTGCAGCACCTTCGTCGGGGTCCGGGGAGCGCGGCCCGGTTCCAGTGCCCTGCGGAGATTGGCCACATAGGACTGCAGGGACGTCATCGCCGAGGGCGGCGGACTCTCCGCCCACAGTGCTTCCAGCATCACGTCCACCGGCACCGGCTGGCCGACTCGGCTGACCAGTAAGGCGACCAACTTGCGTTGTTTGGGAGCCCCGAGATCCACCGGGCGCCCCGCGACCACGGCCTCCAACGGGCCGAGTGCGCGGAATTCTGCCATGGGGGGTGCAATGCCATGCATTGTGGTTGGTTGCGCTTCGGTCCACCGGATTAATTCCGACGGGGTGTCGAATGATGTCGCCAGGAATTCCACGTCGGCCATGTCAGGCTTGAGTATGTTTATCGGTCAGATCGATGTCAAGGCTGGGTTACGAAGTGGTCGTGGGCGTACACCCATTTCCGGAGCCGATAATCTCGCCGTGTGCCATCCGGTAGCCGAGTTGAAAGCGGTGCTGGGCGCCGTACTGCTCGCGCAGGGACGCGATGTGTCCTTGCACGGACCGCAGACTCATGCCGAGACGGCGGGCGATCGCCTTGTCGGAGCGGCCCTCGATCAGCAGCGCCTGGATGGCCCGGCGCACATCGGGTACGACCTCGCGGGCCGCGTCCGCCGCCCGCACCGGACGGAACGGGAACCGCTCGGCCCGCACCCAGGCCTTGTCGAAGACCCCCCTGAGGAACGCGATGACGGCGCCGTCCCGGATCAGCGCGGCGCTGTGGGAATGTTCGCCGCCGGGGATGAAGGCGATCTCGCCGTCGACGAGGATCAGCCGGTCGAAGAACTCCGGGAGCGTGCGCACCTCCGCGTCCCCCTGAGCCGTGACCTCCTGCACGTATTTCTTCGTCGGCTCGGAGAACCGGGCACTGTGCTGGAAGAGCGTCCGCAGGGCGACTCCGCGGGCGAGCGGGCCGCGGACCGCCGCATGGAGCCGGTCCAGGGTGGTGCCGCGGCCGGGTTCGTCGGGCTGGGCGGTGAGGATCTCGCGCTTGGCCCGGCACAGCGCGTCGCTGATGGTGTCGTGCACGGTCTCCAGGCCGTCGACGTACTGGATGCGGCCGGGGGCCTCGGTGTCGGTGCCTTCGACGAGGAGCAGGTGGCCCGCGGTCTCGGTGGCGTACCGTTCGAGGCTGCTGAGGGTGTCGGCGATCCGCAGCAGGGATTCCAGCGGTGAGTCGGCGGGGGACAGAGTGTCCCGTGTCTGTCCGCTGCCCGCGCTCATGACGTCATCCTTCCCCCCCGTTTCCCGAAACACCGGCAGTTGCCGTCCCACCAGATCCTTGGCGACCGTCCCGAACTGCGCAACCAAGAACGCGGGCACCTCAGTGATGCTGGCTCGATACTCTAGAACCGGGCCGTGCTCAGCAGTCCGGTTCCTTCGCCAACTCCTCGCGGCGGGCGGCGATTTCGCCCTGGTAGACCTGCGTGTCCCAGTCCTCCGGGGGGACGGGAACCAGCGCGATGGAGACCACCCGCTCCTCGACCTCGAAGGCCTCCTGCACGGCGGCCGTCACCCGCTCCACCAGCTGGAACCGCTGCTCGGGGGTGAGGGACTTGGGGAAGTGCTGAATGGTCACGTGAGGCATCAGGGCGTCCTTGTCCTTGGGGTTGCCGGTCGTGGTGTGGCGCGCTGGAGTGCCTTGACCACCTCATCGACGCCCGGCTCGCGCAGCGCCCCGTAGTGGTCGGTCTCCAACTGGACGATCGTGGGCGGCGCCGTACGGCCCCCTGCGCGTTCGATGAAAGAGGGCTCGTCGTCACAGGCCCGGAACACCGTGACGGGTGCGGAGACTCGGCGCTGGACGGAGTCGTACGTGAAGCCGTACGTACGGCCGACCACCGCGACCACGCGCCGGATCAAACCGGGGTCCAGTTGCGGGAACCGGCGCTCGACGAACCGCGCGAAGCTCTCCGCGTCCACGGACTCGCGCAGGCACGCCTCGACGGACGGGCCGCGGACCGTGCCGGCGAAGACGGAGAAGAGGACGGTGGTGAAGACGGGATCGGCGAAGTCGGCCACCGGCGCCGGCCCCGGGGCACCGGCCACTCGTGGGGACCCGGGTGCCAGCAGGAACAGCTGCTCCACCCGCTCGCCCGACTGCTCCAGCTGCCACGCCGCCTCGAAGGCGACCCGCGCGCCGAAGGAGTAACCCCACAGCGTGTAGGGGCCCTTCGGCTGGATGCGACGCAGGGCCGTGACATCGGCGGCGGCCATCTCCTCGATGGACGGCAGGGGGGTCTCGCCCTCGTTGACGCCGTGCGACTGGATGCCGTGCACCGGTCGTCGCCCGGGCGCGCGGGCCGCGAGCAGCCGCAGGTTCATCGTGACGCCACCGAGCCCCGGCCAGCAGAACACCGGCGGACCGCTGCCCTCGGACCGCAGCGGGGTGATGCGGGAGGCGGCGACGGCGGCTCCGGCTTTCACCGCCTCGGCCAGCTTCGCGACCGAGGTCGCCTCGAACAGGACCTGGAGCGGCAGGGCGCAGCCGAACGCCTCGTTGATCCGCTTGACCAGGCCGACCGCGATCAGCGAGTTCCCGCCGAGCTCGAAGAAGTCGTCGTGCACGGAGACGAAGTCCCGCTTCAGGGCCGTCCGCCACAGATCGCCCAGGCGTGCCTCGGTCCGGTTGCGCGGCTCCACCACCGGACGGACACGCGCCGCTACCTCGTCGACGTACCCTTCGAGGGCTCTGGTGTCGAGCTTGCCGTTGGGGGTGTGCGGCAGCTCGGGCAGGACCAGGATCCGGCTGGGCAGCATGTACTCGGGCAGGGATGCGACCAGATCGTCCCTGATCAGCTCCTCCGGGCCCTTCATATGGACCTGGTCCTCGTTCATGCCCTCGTGGCGGAGCTGCTCCTCGCTGACCGCGCCGCCGACGCAGAAGTACGAAGGCCCGGTGGGCCGTCCGGCCTCCCGCAGGATCGCCGTCATGCGTCGGGCTGCGGGCAGGTCGTCACCGGTGCGTGAGCTGTAACCCGCGGGCATGAGACCCAGGTGGGCGGTGTTCATCATCAGGCGCTGCAGCTCGCGGCCCAGGTCCACATAGCTCAGCGGCTCCCTGCCCTGCTCGGCCGCGCGACTGACGAGGGTGATACCGAAGGCGGAACGGCCGTACGCGGCCTGGTTGATGGCGATCACATGCCGCTTGAGGACCAACTCCTCGCTGATCCGGTGCAGTTGGCCCTCCCGGTACAGGTACTGGCCGCTGGGCGGTCCGGCCGCGCTGCCCGGATGGAACTGCACATAGAGGTCGAGGGCGTGCTGCGCGGGTGCCGGCGTCCACGGCACCAGGTCGAAGGAGCCAAGGCAGTGGTCGCCCTCCCCGCAGCCGAGGAGCCGGGGCAGGCGGGGGTCGTATGCCGTCTCGGCGAGGGCGAGGCCATGGGCGGGCAGCACCTCGTCGAACAGGCCGGCCATGTGCCCGGCCTCCATTTCCAGGACCTCCTGGATGTTCTTCTTGTACACCGGCTCGATCGCGGATCGGCGGCCGACGAGGTGCACTCGGGCACGGGCGGCCGCCTTGATACGGCGGATCAGCACCAGTTCGTGATGGACCGGGTGGTAGTAGTAGTGCCCCGGCGCCAGGCCCTCGATCCCGGCGAGCTCCAGGTACAGCTGCGCCGCGTACAGGGATCCGGGAGAGGCGTACGCGTACTTCGGCAGCAGCCGTTCCTCGCTGAGGTGCTGGCCGAAGTTGCGGAGTATCGCGCCGAGTTCGTGCAGGGTCAGCTCTTCGGGGCGGCGCGATCCGGATCCCTCGGGCCGCCGTCCCAATGCCGACAGTACATGCGCGGTCTCCAGCGGGCCGCCCTCGTAGAAACGGTAGGTCTTGCGGGCGAAGGCCCGGCGCCGTGCCTCGGGGTCGGCGGTGGCGCCGGGCAGGCGTAAGCAGGGGCGTCCGTGCAGATCGGCCGCGTCCCGTACACCTGGATTCGACAGCTGGGCCTTGACCTGGAGCCGGGACGATTTCGACACATGGTGCTCGCCGAACTCGCCCTGGTCCATCAACGCGGCTTCCCGTGGGCTGAGTTCGATGCACGCCACCAGAGTCCGGGTTTCGGCGCGCAGGAGTACGGCCGCGTTCTTCACCCAGTCGTGCGCCTCGATGGCCAGGCGTATCTCGTCCAGCTCGATGCGGAAGCCGCGCAGCTTGACCTGGTTGTCGACGCGGCCCGCGTACTGGGCGGTGCCGTCGGGGTTGGAGTAGGCCAGATCGCCGGTGCGGTACAGCCGTTCGGGGCCCTCGGATGTAGTGAACCGCTCGGCGGTGAGCTCCGGCCGGTGGAGATAGCCGCGTGCCAACTGGACGCCGCTGATGTACAGTTCGCCCCTTTCACCGGCTGCCACCGGTCGGTCCTCGGCGTCCAGGATGTGGTAGCGCAGACCGGGCACGGGCCTGCCGATCGGGACGGTCTCGGGGCCCTCGTCGAGAGCGGTGGGGTCGACGGTGTGGGCCGAGGTGTTGATGGTGCACTCGGTGGGGCCGTAGAGATTGATCAGTGTGGTGTCCGGCAGGGCCAGGGTCAGTCTCTTCGCGAGCGCCCGGGACAGTGCCTCGCCGCCGCTGAAGAGGTGGGTGAGCGACGTACAGCGGTCGAGTTCGTCGGTGTCGACGAGGGCCTGAAGGAGCGTCGGCACACACTGCAGGGTCGTCACGGCATGGCGGGTGACCGCCTCGATGAGACGCGGCGGGTCCCGGTGGATACCTCCGGACCCGACCACGACCCGGCTTCCGCAGGCGCAGGCCAGGATCTCCCACTGGGCGGCGTCGAAACCGATCGGGGTCTTCTGGAGGACGGTCTTGTCCGCGTCGAGCGTGAAGGCGGCGGCGAGCCAGCGCATCTGGTGCGCGAGAGAGCGGTGCTCGATGGCCACGCCCTTGGGTTTCCCGGTGCTGCCCGAGGTGTAGATGACGTACGCCAGATCCGCGGGGCGCGGGCCGTCGGGCAGTTCGGCCGGGTCCGTGTCGGACCGGCCCTTGATGAACTCGACGACGTCTTCGAGGGTGATGACGAGCGTGTCGGCGGTGAGGAACTCCGTGAGCCGGCTCCGGAGGATGTCCTGGGTGAGGACGACGCTCATGCGGGCATCCCGCACGATATGGCCAATGCGCTCCCGCGGATAGCCGGGAGAGAGCGGAAGGTAGGCCCCGCCGGACCGCAGCACGCCCCAGGCGCCGATCACGAGATCCAGTGAGGGCTCGACGAAGAGCCCCACACAGTCGTCCGCGCCGACACCGAGGTGGTGCAGACAACGCGCCACGTCGTCGGCCTGGTCGGCCAGTTCGCGGAAGGTGAGCGACTCGCCCTCGTGGACCACGGCGATATCGCCCGGACGGGCACGGGCCTGAGCGTCGAGCAGTTCAGGCAGGCATGTCCCGGCGGCGTCCTGGCTCTTCATCAACGTACCCCCGTACTCGGACGGCTCTTCGACCTCCGGCAAAAACGTACGTATGTGCGCCAGCAGCGGTGCCGCGCGCGACCCCCGCAGTCGATGCAGTGCGGCAACCCGAACCATGGGCCGCGTGGTCAACGCCGACGTGGAGCGGCAGATTCTGGGCGAGCATGTGCTGCTCGCGGGGGCGGACCCGAGCCCGAGCAGAGCCGATCCGGAGGGGCCCGTGACCGATTTGTCAACCGGCAGCGCCGTCAGCTCACTTGGGGAGCTGGTGGGCAACACCCCGATGCTGCGGCTGAGACTCGCCGGGCTGCCCGACGACGCGCATGTGCTGGCCAAGCTGGAGGCGGCGAACCCGCTGTCCAGCATCAAGGACCGGGCCGCCCTGTTCATGCTGCGCGCCGCCGAGCGGGCGGGCACACTGCGGCCCGGCGGGACGGTCATCGAGTCGACCTCGGGCAACACCGGCATCGCGCTGGCCGCGCTGGCCGCCGCCCGCGGCTACGGCTGCCGGATCGTGCTCCCCGGCAACGCCTCGCGGGAGCGCCTGCTGACCCTGCGCATGCTGGGCGCCGAGATCGAACTCACCGACCACACCCTCGGCTTCGCCGGCTGCGTGGAGCGCGCCGCGGAACTGCACACCGCGACCCCCGGCTCCTGGTACGCGGCCCAGCACGAGAACGCCGACAACGTCCGGGCCCACTACGAGACGACCGGCCCGGAGATCTGGCGGGACAGCGGCGGCCGTATCGACCATCTTGTGTGCGGAGTCGGCACCGGTGGCACCCTGACCGGTGTCGCCCGCCGGCTGCGCGAGCACAACCCGGAGTTGAACGTCGTGGCCGTCGAGCCCACGGGCTCGCCCCTGCTGTCCGGCGGTGAGCCGGGACCCCACCGCATCCCCGGTCTGAACGGCGGATTCACCAGCCCGGTCACCGATGTCACGCTCATCGACGAGGTGATCACCGTCGAGGACGAGGACGCCGCGGCCACCACCCGCGCCATCGCCGCCGCCACCGGACTGCTGGTCGGCGTCTCGTCGGGCGCCGCCGCGTACGGCTGCCTGGAACTCGCACGCCGGCACGACCTGGCCGGGGCCACGGTCGTCACCGTCTTCCCGGACAGCGGGGAGCGCTACCTCAGCTGGTGGCCGGAGGCCCCACGAGGCGAGTGATCGCAGCTCACCTCACAGTTCGCCCCGCTGTCTCGTCGGACTGAGCAGGCGCACCCGTATGTCCGCGCACAGGAACGGAGCACAACCGACCCATGAATCCCGAGCGTTCACTGCTCCTCGTCGGCGCCACCGACGAAACGGTGGCCAAGGCCAAGCAGTTGGGCCTGCACGTCCTGCTGTTGCAGCACCCCACCAAGGTCACCCCCGAGCAGGAGCGCCTCGCCGACCGGCTGGAGGTCGTCGACTACACCCGCTGGGACCTGGTGGAGCCGATCGCCGAGCGGCTGTGGGACGCACCCGGCTTCGCCGCCGCCGTCTCGATCACCGAACCGGGCCTGGAGAACGCGGCCCGCATCAACGACCTGTTCGCCCTGGGCGGCACCGGTTACGAGGTGACCCGGCGCTTCCGCGACAAGGCGGTCATGCGCGAGCACCTGGCAGGCCTCGACCCCGACGCCGTGCACGCCCAGGCGCTGGTCCGGCGCGAGGACCTGGACGCCTTCGGGAAGCGCCACGGCTACCCCTTCATCGTCAAGCCGACCGACGCCACCGCCAGTATCGGCGTCCACCGCCTCGACGGACCCGCCGACGCCGACCGGGTCTGGGCCGGCGTGCGGCGGCTGGCGGGCACCAGGACGGACCGGGTCTCGACCCTGATGCTGCTCCAGGAGTTCCTGATGGAGGAGTACCTCGACGGGCCCGAGTACAGCGTGGAGTCCTTCAGCTCGGCCGGGCGCCATGTGGTCATCGCCGTCACCGAGAAGTTCACCGACCCCGCGCACTTCGCCGAACTGGGACACGCGGTCCCCGCCCGGCTCGGCGCGGAGATCGAGGAGCGGGTGCGCGCGGCCGTCCTCGCCTTCCTGGACCGGCTCGGCTTCAAGGACGGCGTGTGCCACACCGAGATCCGTGTCGGCGCCCGCGGCCCCCGCGTCATCGAGAGCCACAACCGGATCGCCGGCGACGCCATCACCGATCTGGTGCACAGCGTGTACGGCATCGACACCGTCAAGCTCGCCCTCGGCGCCCCCTTCGGCCTGGCAGGCGAGCTGCCCGAGCGACCCGAGGCGCGAGGCGGAGCAGCCGTACGGTCGCTGGTGGGCCGGCCCGGCGACCTCGTGGAGTCCGTGGAGGGCGTGGCCGAGGCACGGGCGCTCGACGATGTGCTCGCGGTGCGCATCAGCGCCAAGCCGGGGGAGACGGTACGGCCGCTGCGGGACAACTGGGACCGCCTCGGCCTGGTCGCCGTCACCGGCGAGGACACCACCGCGGCGATCCGGCGCGGCGCCGAACTCATCGGCACCGCGGTGCAGGTGCGGGTGAAGGACCCCGACGGCCGGCCCGGTCTGGCCGAGGCGGCGCCGGTGAGCGACCGGACGGTGATGCCGGCATGAGCGTCCTCGTCCTGCACCGCAATCCCTTCGCCGCCTTCCCCTACCGCCGCTGGCTTGACGGCGACGCCCCCGGCCTCGACGACCGCACCCCGTACCCCGGCGACATCGTCGTACTCGCCGCCCGCGACAAGATCGAGTCGGCCGGCGAACCGCTCCCCGGCGACGCCGACCACGACTTCACCCACCTCGAACTCTTCGACACCCTCGACGACGAAGCCGTGCCCTCCCGCGCGCTCGCCCTCGCCGAGGAGCACCGGATCACCCACGTCATCGCCCACCACGAGGCGGATGTGGCCCTCGCCGCCCGACTGCGCGAGCGTCTCGGGCTGGAGGGGGCCTGGAGCGCGGACATCACACCGTTCCGCGACAAGGCGCTGATGAAGAAGCTGGCCCTGCAGGCCGGCATCCAGGTCGCCCCGCACACCGTGCCGGGCAGCGCCCAGGAGGCCCGCGACTTCGCCGGCCGGCACGGCTTCCCCGTGGTCCTCAAGCACCGGCAGGGCTACAACTCCATCGGTCTGCGCATCATCACCGACCGGGACGAGCTGGCGGCGCGGCTCACGGAGGCCTACCGGGACGGCCCGCGGGACGACCTGATCATCGAGGCGTACGTGCCCGGGCGGATGTGCCATGTCGACGGGCTGGTGGTGGACGGCCGTACGGTGGCGGCCTGGCCCTCCCAATACCAGTACGACCTGGCCTCGTTCGGCGTCGACCCCGGTCCGCGCGTCGACCTGACGCTGGACGTGGCCGACCCGCTCACGCCCCGGCTGCTCAAGCTGATCGAGCGGACCCTGGCGGCGCTGAAGCCCGAGGGGTCCCGGCTGCGCACCCACGCCTTCCACGCGGAGGTATTCCACACGCCCGACGACGGTCTGGTGCTGTGCGAGATCGCCGGACGGTCCGGCGGCGCCAAGATCCGGGAGGTCTTCGAGATCCTCTTCGGGATCCAGCTCGCCGTCCAGGTGACCCGTGCGGAGGCGGGACTGTCGCTGCCCGCGGTCGAAGGCGCCGTCGACGAACGGGGGTTGCTGCGGCCGCGCTGTATGTCGGGGCAGGTACTCACGATGAAGCGGCCCGGCCTGGTGCGCGCGCTGCCCGCCGTGCCCGACGAGGAGTGGGTGAGGGGGTTCTGGCTCTTCGCCGAGGAAGGACAGGTGATCGCCCCGGCTTCCGGTTCCGCGGACTTCCTTACGGCGACGGTGGGTTCGGCTCCGACGCGCGGCGAGTGCGAGCGCAGGCTGCGCGAGCTCGGGGCCCGGATCATCGGGGAGACGAAGATCGTGCCGCTCGGGCAGGAGGAGGCCTGATGAGGCGGCAGTTGTCGTCGGTCCGCTTCAAGTACATGGCGGGCATGGTCGTCGACGCGACCGGCAGCGGCATGTATCTGCCGCTGTCGCTCCTGTACTTCCACCATGTCACCGGTCTGCCGCTCACCGAGGTCGGCGCCATCGTGACGGCCGCCTCGGTGATCGGCCTGATCAGCAATCCGGTCGCCGGGGTCCTCATCGACCGCTTCAGCGCCCGCGCCGTACTGGTGGGCGGCTATGTGCTGCGCGCCTCGGCGTTCTGTATCTATCCCTTTGTCGACAACGGCGTGGCCATGTTCGCGGTCGTGCTGCCGGTCGCCCTCGGTGACACCTCCTATCCGCCGGCGATCCAGTCCTTCGTGGCGGAGATCGTGCAGGGCGCCGAGCGGGACAAACTGCTCGCCCTGCAACGCAGCCTGCGCAACGCCGGGATGGGCGTGGGCGGCCTCCTCGCGGGCGCGGCGCTCGCGCTCGACGACTCCGGGTTCTACGTCGTCGTCCTCGGGGCGGCCGCCGGGTATCTGCTCGCGGCCGGGCTGATGAGCTCGATCCGCCCCGGGGCCTCGGCACAGCCGGTGGGCGGCCGGGTATCCCGCAAGGGCGGCTACCGGATGGTGGCGCGCAACCGGCCCTTCCTGGGACTTACGCTTCTGAACATCCCGACGGCCTTCGCGTACATGGTGCTGTCCGTGGCCCTGCCGGTGTACCTCACCCGTGAACTCGACGCGCCCGTCTCGCTGGTGGGCATCGTGTACGCGGTCAACACCGTCGGTATCGCCGCCCTGCAGATCCCGGTCACCCGGCTGCTGGTCCGGTACCGCAGAACGCGTGCGGTGGCGCTCGGCGCCGGTGTCTTCGGGCTGTCCTTCGTCACGTTCGCGGTGCTCGGCGGAGCGTCGAGCGGGCCGGCGCTGATCGCCGGGGTGTTCGTCGCGACCGCCATGTTCACCGCCGGTGAACTGCTGCACGGCGCCACGGCCTCCGCGCTGGTCGCCCAGGCCGCGCCGGAGCAGACCCGCGGCCGTCACCTCGCCGTCTACCAGCTGTCCTGGGCGCTGCCCATCGCGCTCGCGCCGACCGTGCTCACGGCCCTGCTGTCGCTGTCGGCCACCGGGATGTGGCTGCTGCTCGCGGCGGGTGTGGCGGGCTCCGCGCTGGGCGTGCTGCGCCTGGAGCACAGGCTGCCGGCGGCCGCGGTGCATCCGGTGCTGCCCGAGGCCGAACCGGCCGTACCGACCACCGGAAAGGTTGCGTGACCCCCATGGGGATATCGAGTTGGCGTGTGCTCGGAGACGAGGACCCGGAGTTCGCCCGGGAGGCGGCCGCGGGACAGAGCGGACTCGTCAGCCAACTGCGCCCGCTGATCGTGGAGTTGACCAAGCCCGGCGACCTCGTCTTCGACCCGTTCGCCGGCTGGGGCACCACCCTGGTGGCCTGCGCGGCCGAAGGACGCCTCGGGGTCGGCGTCGAGATCAACCCGGCCCGCGCCGCGGAGGCACGGCAACGCGTCGCCCGCTGCCCCGGGCAGCGCATGCTGTGCGGCGACGCCCGCAGGCCCCCGCTCGACCCCGACAGCGTGGACCTGGTCCTGTGCGACCTGCCGTACTTCGGCACGCATCTGGACCTCGACGACCCTGACCCCGGCCAGATGTACGCACTGCGCGACTACGACGCCTACCTGACGGCACTCGACGAGGCCTTCTCGGCCGTAGCACGGGTGATGCGGCCGGGCGCATACGCGGTCATCGCCGTCCAGAACCGGCGGATCGCGGACCGGTTCGTCCCGCTGGCCTGGGACGCCGCGCGCGTGCTCGGCCGCCATCTGACCCTCGGGGACGAGCGCGTCCACCTGTACGACTGGCCCGTCAAGGACGACGGCGACCCGATGCGCACGAACCGCTCGCACGAGTATCTGCTGATGGCCCGGAAGCGAGGCGGGACTGGGTGATCGTCAGGCGTCCCGCCATAGCCGGAGCTTGTCGGGGTTGAGCACCGTCCAGATCTGCTTGATCCGGTCGCCCGCGAAGTCGAACGCCAGTACCGACACGGAGACCCCGTCCACCTGGGCGACCAGACCGGGCTGACCGTTGACCGTGCTCTCCACGAGCCTCAGCTCGGGCACCAGCTCCATCCGGCCGGCGTAGAACTGCGCGATCTGCTCGGCGCCCACGATCGGGCGGAGCACGGCCTGCACCAGCCCGCCGCCGTCGCCGGTCGCCGTGGCGTCGGGGGCCAGCAGCCCGATCAGGGCGTCGATGTCCTTGGCCTCCCATGCCTCCTTGAAGGCGCGCACGTTGTCGGCGCGCCGGGGCGCCGGGGCGGCCTCGGACTGCGAGGCGCGCAGACGACGGCGCGCCGACGAGGCCAGCTGGCGACAGGCCGGCTCGGTCCGGCCGACGATCGCGGCCACTTCGGCGAAGGAGTAGCGGAAGACGTCGTGCAGGATGAACGCGACGCGCTCGGCCGGGGTCATGCGTTCCAGTACGACGAGAAAGGCCATGTTGATCGACTCGTCGAGGGTGACCCGGTCGGCCGGGTCGGCCGCGGTGCCGCCCCACCGCCCGCTGATCCACTCCGTGTCCGCGGGCAGCGGCTCGGGAACCCACTCACCCACGTACCGCTCCCGCCTGGCCCGGGCCGAGCCGAGCAGGTCGAGGCAGATGCGGCTGGCGACCGTGGTCAGCCAGCCACCGGGCGACTCGATGGCCTCCCGCTGCTGGGGCGTCATGGCGTACCAGCGGGTGTAGGTCTCCTGTACGACGTCCTCGGCCTCGGTCAGCGAGCCGAGCAGCCGGTAGGTGAGATTGATGAGCTGCCGCCGCTCGCTCATGATCGCGCCCAGGCCCGGATCGTCGGGCCTGCCGTGCTCGGATCCGGATGCGTTGGTCATGGTGTCGCCGGCTCCCTCGGTCGCTCCGCCCCCGTTCATCCGACGAGACACGGCGTCGAACTGTGAGGTGAGCGGCTCGCCTCACATTTCGCGGGGCTGCGTCGTCGGAACGGATGGATGGAACACTAGCCAGGTGACCAAGGAAGGCAACCGATGTCGGAATCCGTGAATGTCTCGATCATCTACTACAGCGCCACGGGCAACGTACACGCGCTGGCTCAGGCGGCGGTCGAGGGTGCGGAGAAGGCCGGCGCGCAGGTGCGCCTGCGCAAGGTCGCGGAGACGACTCCGCAGGAGGTGATCAACCTCAGGCAGGAGTGGGTCCAGCACCTCCAGGACACCGCCGATGTCGCCGAGGCCGGCCACGACGATCTGGAGTGGGCCGACGTGGTCCTCTTCGGCACCCCCACCCGCTTCGGCAACCCCGCCAGCCAGCTCAGGGCGTTCATGGAGACGACCGGGCCCCTGTGGTTCCAGGGCAAGCTCGCGGGCAAGGTCTACTCGGCCTTCACCGCCTCCAACACCGCCCACGGCGGCCAGGAGTCCACCCTCCTCGCGCTGGGCAACACCTTCTACCACTGGGGCGGCATCATCGTGCCGCCCGGCTACACCGACCCGGTCCAGTTCCAGTCGGGCAACCCCTACGGCACCTCCCACGTGGCCGGTGACGGAGCCCCGGGCGACGTCCAGTTGCAGGCGGCCCGCCACCAGGCACGGCGTGCCGTGGAGATCGCGACGGCACTCAAGGCCGGGCGTGCGGCTGCGGCCTGAACCCCGGCCGCGTCGCATGAGGTCGGGCAGGTAACCGCGGAGCCTGCCCGCCTCATGCTGACAGACCGAGGAAATGCCACCCCATTGCCCGGAGTTCCCTTCCCCACGGCCTGTCTGGAGTTCATGCGCCACGCCGTCGGCCCCGCCCTGGACACGATGGTCCTCGGAGCCGGCCGCCCCAGCACCTCCTCACCACCGCACTGCGCCGTACGGAAGACCTCTGCTCAGCCCACCCGAGGTGTACGCCCCGTCCAAGCGCCAGTTGCACCGGCCCACCCTCCAACGCATCGCCGCCGCCGCACCGTTGGAGGACCCCGAGGTGGCGCAGATCTGCAGCGCCGAGCCCACGGCCCGGATCCTGCGCGCCTAGAAGTGTCCTGAAGATCTTGCTTGGGCCGCCCCGATCGCCCAGGTTCGCCCGCAAAAGTCGATCGGGGCAA
>NZ_JAVRBF010001077.1:0-259 GCF_032436805.1 Streptomyces sp. P17
GGCGTCTCCGCGTTTCGGATCTCGAGACGGAGCAGCTTACGTCCTTCTGGGGCGATAGTCACGACAGTGATCCTACGCCCGGTGATTACTGCAACGGGGTTCGGGCGAGCCCGTCAGCTGTACTGAACGGTAGTAAAAGTCGGAGTAGGCGAGGCGCTTTCGAAGGTGACGCGCTCGACGTTCCGTTCGGTGACGGGCATGGTTCCGTCGAGAGCAGCGATCACTGCCTCGGTCACGGCGGGAGTGACTTCGTCCACGG
>NZ_JAVRBF010001078.1:0-259 GCF_032436805.1 Streptomyces sp. P17
GCGCCGATTTCGGTCGATACGCGCAAGGCGGCGGTGGTGCGGGCGGCGCTGGCCGCCGGGGCGGGGCTGGTCAATGATGTGTCAGGGTTCGATTTCGACCCCGATATGGCGGGTATCGTTGCGGCGTCACAGGCGCCGGTCTGTCTGATGCACGCGCAGGGCCTGCCCGACACCATGCAGGACGACCCGCGCTATGGCGACGTGCTGCTTGACGTCTATGATGCGCTGGCCGTCCGCATCGCGCGGGCCGAGGCGGCGG
>NZ_JAVRBF010001079.1:0-259 GCF_032436805.1 Streptomyces sp. P17
GCGCGACGGTGAACGGCATCGTGGTCACCACCATGAGCGGCGAGCGCCTCAATCAGCCGGTCTGGGGCCAGCCCAATACCCTGCCGAAAGTCGGCCAGCGCGTTGACGTGCATTGCGCGAAAACCGGCGAAAAAGCCTGCACGCTGAAGGGCAGCATCGACTACTTCATCCGGCCCGTGCCGTGATGAACGCGCGCCCTGCCCGCTGGCCTGCCCTGCTGCTGTCCGCTGCCTTAGGCGCATCGATCTGGGCGTTGTCG
>NZ_JAVRBF010001080.1:0-259 GCF_032436805.1 Streptomyces sp. P17
TGAAATGTCAGGTAATGTTCTGCTGAATTGGTCTTCAGGAAGAAGCTCCCCCAAATTAGATCAACTTGATAAAATTGCGTATCTCATTAATGTAGAGGTTTCTAAGCTGTTGATTCAGGATATCGAGATAAGTATAACTTCCCCAATTTGGAGGGATAATGTTGAAAGAAACTTTATCGAGAATCTTGGGCGTTATACTCAAGAAAAGGGTATTCACAAATCATGGTTTGATGAAAAGCGGTGCGGAGTAAGCTATGGG
>NZ_JAVRBF010001081.1:0-258 GCF_032436805.1 Streptomyces sp. P17
CGTGGTGACGCGGATCGGGATCATGGCGAGCCTCGTCATCGGCACGATCGCCGGCTCCGCCTCGCATCTCGCGCTCGCCTATCTCGCGGCGCAGGGCGGTAACGGCGGCCACGACTACTGGACCTTCGCGATCGCCGTCGGCATCGACGGCTTCGCCGCGAGCTTCGCGCAGATCGTGCTCATCACCTACATGTCGTCGATCTCGTCGAATGCCTTCGCCGGCAGCCAGTTCGGCATGCTGACCTCGCTCGTCGCGCT
>NZ_JAVRBF010001082.1:0-258 GCF_032436805.1 Streptomyces sp. P17
TGTCGTAGAAGCGAGGAAAACAGCCGGATCAACAGGCATACGCACGAAGTCGAGACCAGCTTCACGAAGCTGATACAGGTCTTGGTGCTTCAGATGCTGACGCCATTCAGGGAACGGAAGAAGCTTTTCTTCCTTACCCCATTCAGTCCACGGCGTCCAGATAACCCACTGGTCAGTATTGAAACCACGACGACACTTGAAGCGTGTACGCGGACCGACAGGAGGCAGGTTTTCATCTGCGCTGGAACCAAGAAGAAC
>NZ_JAVRBF010001083.1:0-258 GCF_032436805.1 Streptomyces sp. P17
GCAAACGCGGTTGTCAGCGCGGCGCGTGCGTCCGATACAGCAACGAAAAGCGAAATTGCAGCAGCAGCCGCAGCACAGAAGAAGGCGAAAGCGGTTTATGACGCGTCCCGTGCAACATATGCGCAGACGAAAGCGAGCAATGAAGCCGCAGCAGCAGCCCGCAAAGAAGCCGCCGCACTGGATGCAGCAGCCGCAGCAGCGCGGAAACGTAACGCTGCTGCCAATTCGTCGGTTGTTTCTCGCAGCCCGGCAACAGCG
>NZ_JAVRBF010001084.1:0-258 GCF_032436805.1 Streptomyces sp. P17
CTCTCGATTATTCTCAACAATACCACGCAAACCCTGAGCAAGAGTAGTAGAAAAGCCAGCAGTTCCAAGCTTTACAGTGTAAGGCATTTGAGTTTCACGATAATCAACATCGCCATTATCTTCAGATGGCGGAGGAGGAGTATTGCCGGATTCATCACGTACACAAGTTGAGCCTGAGCAATCCCAGCTACCTTTAGATATAGCATCCTCGGTGCTGCAACGATTGCCAGTTGAAATATAAATACCAAAGCACTCAGT
>NZ_JAVRBF010001085.1:0-258 GCF_032436805.1 Streptomyces sp. P17
AGATCATGTGTACGATATTTTTCTGGTGCTTGTTCGAACGCCGCGCACCCTTGCTTGACTACACTGACCTCATGTCTGATCGCAGCGCCGCCGAGTGGGCGTACCGTGTCCTGCTAGCCCTGTCGGGCGCCCTCCTTGGCCTCTACGTCACGGCCACATGGTGGCCATCTGACCGCCTACGGATGAATGACAGCCTGACTGAGGGCGGGTCGCTTCTCGTCTCACTCGCTGGCTTGACCTTCGCTGCGGGATGCGCCG
>NZ_JAVRBF010000221.1:0-749 GCF_032436805.1 Streptomyces sp. P17
ATTGTGCCATATCTGGCGTCCATGTGCCGATCTTGGGTCATTTTTTGACCAAAGGGGTTGCGTCACCGTTCCCTGTGTCATAGGGTGACCATATGGACACCAAACCACCCCGAACGGTCACCGAGATGACCGCAGTCGTGGTCTCGGAGGCGATGACCGACGCCGGTCTCACCGTACTGGGCGTCGCTGACAGGACCGGGATACCGCGAACCACGCTCACTCGCCGTCTCTCCGGAGGCTCACCTTTCACGGTGGCCGAACTAGACACGCTGGCGGCCGTCGTGGGCGTCCCCGTGTCGGTGATCATCGCCCGCGCTGAGGATCGGCTCGTGGGAGCAGCGGCATGACCACCCCCGACCAGCACCGGGTCCAGCGCATCGCGCAACTCGCTGAGTCAATCCACAGGATCGGGAGTGCCACCGCAATGCTGGACGGCTCAGCCGCCCTCGACGTCCTCAGTGAGGAGCAGGTGGCCATCGTTGACACCGCCGTGGACGCGCTCAATGACCTGCGCGAGAACCTCCAGGACTCCCTCCGCGCCGAGGGGATCAACCTATGACCAATCGCCGCTGGCTGACCCGCGCCGACGTCGCGGACCTCATGGGCGTATCAACATGGACCGTCGACAAGCTGGCCCGCGACGGGAAGCTGCGCCGCCACAAGCCGACCGGCAAACCACAGGGGCGCGTCGTCTTCTCCGCCGATCAGGTAGAGCGCCTCATCAGCAGGTCAGCCACCCGCTGACCACA
>NZ_JAVRBF010001086.1:0-258 GCF_032436805.1 Streptomyces sp. P17
TTTAAAGCTGCCCACGGGCGCTTTAAAGCGGAGCGAGCCGGCTTTTTCGATTTAGATGGTAATGTGCGTGAATGGGTACATGATTATTATGCGCTGAATGTACCAAACACGGAGCAAGTGCATATGGATTATTTAGGGGTTAGCAGCGGTCAGGGCCATGTGGTTAAAGGCGCTTCGTTTAAATCGGGGCGTTTCAAGGAGCTGCGAGCCAGTATCAGAGCTGAAGGCAGCGGGCCCGAAGACGATGTGGGCTTTCGG
>NZ_JAVRBF010001087.1:0-258 GCF_032436805.1 Streptomyces sp. P17
CAGCACGATGCCGTAAGTGTCGCAAATCTCACGCAATTTGCGCAGGAAGCCGTGCGGGGCAATGGTAAAGCCGCCCTCGCCCTGAACCGGTTCGATGATGATGGCGGCGACGCGCTCGGGGTCGACCGAGGTCGCCAGGATACGCTCAAGATGGCTGATCGCCTCGGCTTCGCTGACGCCGTGGAATTCGTTCGGGAAGGGCGCGTGGACGACCTCGGGCGGCATGGCGCCGAAGCCCTTCTTGTAGGGCGCAACCTT
>NZ_JAVRBF010001088.1:0-258 GCF_032436805.1 Streptomyces sp. P17
TATTGGTTTTGCGTTCACCTGGTTGTGGTTTTCGGGGTCTATTCTGATGGTATCGGCGCTTTCCGGACGCATTTTCCCGGTTTTCGACACGCCGATGGAACGTTGGATTTCCAACGGTTCCGTGCTTCATTGCGCCCTGCGGGTTGCGCGATTGCGGGTTCTCGTGTAAGTTTATCTCTTGCTGCTCAGCACGGCGGCCTCGCTCCTGGAGATTGGGGCGGCTTGCTGGTGCGGTGGTGGTTTGAGAACTCAAGAGCG
>NZ_JAVRBF010001089.1:0-258 GCF_032436805.1 Streptomyces sp. P17
TCATGCGCATCAATCACGGCTCGCAATTCCGTCATGCTGGTGATCTCTTGCGGATCTTTCATTCCATCCCCCGACAGCTACCCATAGTGCGGGGTCTGCCGCAAATCGACCGGGGCCGCAACCTGTCCGGCTGCGGCCCCGCGCTATCAGAACAGCCCTTCGATATTACCCATATCGTTCAGCCGGATCACCTCGGCCGAAGGCACTTTGGGCAGCCCCGGCATCGTCATGATCTCACCGCAGATCGCCACGATGAAC
>NZ_JAVRBF010001090.1:0-258 GCF_032436805.1 Streptomyces sp. P17
TTTTCGTTGGTGTCTATCATTTTCTTAGTCTCCCCCGTCCGCGCCAACGAACAGCAAGTATTTGAGACAACAAACACACCGATATCCGAGTTTGTGAGCTGGTACAGTCGCCAAACGGGTTTAAAAATATTGCTTGGTGCTGGGGTAAACGGTTCTGTTAGCTTTACTGCCCCAAACTTAGTGCCAGCGGAGTATCCCGACTTTTTCAACAGCGTTCTCCGCTCCCATGGTTACCAGCTTGTCAAAGATGGTAATTCG
>NZ_JAVRBF010001091.1:0-258 GCF_032436805.1 Streptomyces sp. P17
CGTCAAGGGCGGTGCAGTCGACGACGACGTCGCGCACCTCTCCGAACCCCCACCCCTTCCAGAGGAGCTCGTCCGGCAGATGCTCGACCCCCCGCACGGTCATCCGGCCGAGAGCCGCGAGTTCGGGCCGGACGTCCCGCGTCGCCGCGAAGGCCGAAATCTCGAATGGGACGAGGACCTCCCGTCCCTCGGGCAGAAGTCCGGCGTGGCTGTCCCAGACGTGCCGGCGGCCGGCGACCCAATCCGGTCCGACCGCCT
>NZ_JAVRBF010001092.1:0-258 GCF_032436805.1 Streptomyces sp. P17
GAAAGACGCCGATGCGGCAACCCGCGCCATAGCACTGTGCAATTCGGGCGTGATGGCGGTGGATGCGGCGCTGTTGCGCGATCTGGTGGGGCGGCTGGGCAATGACAATGCCTCGGGCGAATATTACCTGACCGATGTCGTCGGGCTGGCGCGCGCGCAGGGCCGCAGCGCCGCCGTCGTGACCTGTGACGAGGCCGAGACCATTGGCATCAACACCCGCGCCGAACTCGCTCAGGCCGAGGCCGCCTTTCAGGCCCG
>NZ_JAVRBF010001093.1:0-258 GCF_032436805.1 Streptomyces sp. P17
TCCGCTTGCCGCCCTTGGCCGGACCGAAGCTGGAATCATCGAGGAAATCGAGCACCTGCTGCTGCAGGTCGGTCTCGGCTACGGGCGTGTCGGCCGGCGGTTGCACGGTCATGGCAGCAGCACGGCTGCGCCGGTGATCTGCCCGGCACGCAGCTTGGAGAGGACTTAATTTGCTTCCCGCAACGACGGGATCGAATTTTTCAAGATCACCGCCCAGGCGGGCATCAGGACGCACACCAGCGTGTTTCCGTTGCGGGA
>NZ_JAVRBF010001094.1:0-258 GCF_032436805.1 Streptomyces sp. P17
GTTCGATCAGCAGCGCCGCCCACTGACGATGATGGTCGTCGTCCCCAAAGCCGAGACGCGCTGGACGGTCTCGAAGGTGTATGACGACCTCTTCGCGCGCATCCTGACCGGCGAGTTCCGCCCGGGGGAGGCGCTCTCGGAAATCAGGATGGCCGCCCATTACGGCCTGAGCCGTACGCCGATCCGCCAGGCCTTCCACCGGTTGTCGGTCGAAGGGCTGCTGTCGATCGTCCCACAGGTCAGCAGCTTCGTCGCACC
>NZ_JAVRBF010000082.1:0-25311 GCF_032436805.1 Streptomyces sp. P17
TCTTTGGCCGGTGCGGCGAGGGTGCGTGCCGGGCGCCGTGGGTGCTGTGCGGGACTTTCAAAACACCCCCTAGCGCACCGGCGGCGCGAACAGTTCCTCCTGGGCCCGGTCCCGTGCCGTCAGCAGCGCGCCCCGGAGCACCGCCTCGCCGCCCAGCGTGCTCGCCCGCACCTCCGTGGGCAGCGGTGACATCTGGGTCAGACGGGTCTGGACTCGCGCCGCCAGCACCTGCCCGCCCGCTCGGCCGATCTCGCCCGCCAGGACCACACAGCCGGGGTCCAGGACCGAAATGACTGCCGCGGCACCGAGGGCCAGGCGGTCGGCGAGGGTGTCCAGGAAGCCGGCGTGGGGAGCCAGGTCCGGCGACTGCGCCGCCGTACGGACCAGCGTCGCCGCATGTGGTTCGCCCGCCGCCTCCGCCGCCGTCACCCCGTGCCCCGCCGCCAGTTCCGCGATCGCCGCCGCCCCCGCCAAGGAGTGGAAGCCGCCCTCGCAACCCGTCGCCGACGGCAGACCCGTCGTGCCCGGTACCGGCAGGAAGCCGATCTCGCCCGTGCCGCCCGAGGCCCCCCGGCGCAGCACGCCGTCGAGGACCACCGCCGCGCCGACGCCCATGCCGAGCCAGAGGAGGACGAAGGTGTCGCGGTCCGCCGCGGCTCCGTCCCGTTGCTCTGCCAGCGCCGCCAGGTTGGTCTCGTTCTCCACGCTGACCCGCGCCTCGGGAAGCCGCTCCTGAAGCGCCGCCACCAGACGCCGGTGCCACTCCGGCAGGCCCGTGGAGCTGCGCAGTTCGCCCGTCGCCGGGTCGATCAGACCCGGCGCTCCGATGCCGACCGTGTGCGGCCGGTCGACGCCGGCCTCCTTCACCACCCGCTCGACCAGCGCCACCGCCTGCTCGACCGCGGGGCCTGTCCCCACACCCCCGTCGATCGGCGCCGACGCCTCCGCCAGGACCTCGCCGACCAGGTTGGACACGGCCACGGCGACGCCCTCGGTGCGCACGTCCAGCGCCGCCAGATGCGCCCGGCCCACGACGATGCCGTACACCTTGGCGTTGGGCCCGCGCCGTTGCTCCCCCGACTCCCCCACGACCTCGATCAGTCCGGCGGCGGTGAGGCGGTCGACGAGGTCGGCGACGCTCGGCCGGGAAAGTCCGGTCAGCTCTTTGAGCCGTCCCGCCGTCAACGGGCCCTCCTGCTGGAGCAGGCGCAGGGCGAGCCGGTCGTTGATGGCCCGGGCGGTGCTGGGGGAAGCGGGCATGCCGGGATCCTTCCAGATCGGCGGATGCGGTGAGCGGCCACCTACCTATCAGGCAGGGTTCCTGATAGTTTACGCCTCCAGTAGACGCGAGGGAGGGGCCGGAGCATGAGTGACGTGGTCTACGACGGGCGCGAGGTGAAGCGGGCGCGGTACGCCGTGGCCGCCGTCTTCGCCGTGCACGGGGCCGTGACCGGCTCGTTCGCGACCCGGGTGCCGTGGATCCAGGACCATGCCTCGGTGAGCGCGGGCCAGTTGGGGCTCGCCCTGGCCTTCCCCGCGCTCGGCGCCTCGGTGGCGATGCCGCTCGCCGGAGGCATCACCCACCGCTTCGGCGCCCGGAACGCCCTGCGCGCCCTGATCGCGCTGTGGACGCTCGCCCTGGTGCTGCCGTCCCTCGCCCCGAACCTCCTCACCCTCTGCCTCGCCCTGTTCGTCTACGGCGCCACCGCCGGAATGGCGGACGTCGCGATGAACGCGCTCGGCGTGGAGGTGGAGAACCGGCTCGACCGGTCGATCATGTCCGGGCTGCACGGCATGTGGAGCGCGGGCGCCGTCCTCGGCTCGCTCGGCGGCACGCTCGCCGCGCAGCTGGGCACCGACGCCCGGCTGCACCACCTGCTGGCGGCGGCCGTACTGACGATTCTCGGCGTGGCCGCCTGTGCCTGGGTGCTCGATCTGCAGCCCGCCCAGGACGAGGCACCTCCGCCCCGGTTCGCGCTGCCGCCCCCCTCGGCGCTGCTCATCGGCGCGGTCGGATTCTGCGCGGTGTTCGCGGAGGGCGCGAGCCTGGACTGGTCCGCGGTCTATCTGCGCGACGAGCTGGAGGCCTCGGACGGTCTTGCCGCCGCCTGCACGATGGGCTTCACCCTCACCATGGCCGTCGCGCGGATCGCGGGCGACAAGGTGGTGGACCGGTACGGCGCCGTGCGTACGGTCCGTGCGGGCGGTGTCCTCGCGGCCGTCGGCGGTCTGCTGATCGTCGTGGCGAACCAACCGGCGCTGGCGATGGCCGGGTTCGGGCTGATGGGCCTCGGCATCGCGGTGGTCGTGCCGCTGTGCTTCGCGGCGGCCGGCCGCAGCGGCCCCAACCCCAGTCTGGCGATCGCGGGCGTCGCGACCATCACGTACACCTCGGGTCTGGTCGCGCCCGGCGCGATCGGCGGGCTGGCCCAGGCGACCAGTCTGGTGGTGTCGTTCGGTCTGGTGACGCTGCTGGCGACCGGGCTCGCCGTCTTCGCGGGCGTCCTGCGCACCGCCGAGCGCAAGTCGGCGGCGGTCGGCCGGCCGGAGGCGGCAGTTCCCGACCCACGACCCTGAACCACTCGCTGCACCGCACCGTCCGCCGAGCGAGCTCTACGACGAGGCCAAGTCGTAGGCGTACGACGGGCTGAACGTCCCCGGCGTCCCCTTGCACCCGTCGGACTCCCCCGGCAGCTTGACCCACAGGTAGCCGTCGATCCGGGCCTCGCCCGTACTCAGGGTGGGCGCCCGGCCGATCTTCCGTCCCGCCGGGTCGCACCATTCCCCGTCCGCCGGAGCGCCGTTGCCGTTGCGGCTGGTGTCGATGACGGCGCCGAGCGAGGCCGGGCCGCCGAGGGCGTCGAGGACCTGTCGGTCGTAGGCGATCTCGGCGGCCGTGGTGTGGAAGTTGGAGACGTTGCTGAAGATCCCGTCGGAGGAGGCGGGTGAGGCTGCGCCGGCCTGTTTGAGCCAGCCCGCCTGTCTGCCGGGCGCGTGCCAGCCGGAGTGGCCGGCGTCGTAGTAGACGCGGGCCCTCGGGTTGGCGTCCTTCAGAACGCGGCCCGCACGGGCCAACGAGGCGAAGCGGTCGGCTCGTTGGCCGCCGGAGAGACACTCGGCCTGGGCGACGGAGTCGGGTTCCAGGACCACGATGACGTCGTCGGAGCCGAGCCCCGCGGCGAAGCGGTCGATCCAGTCGTCGTAGGCGTCGAGGTCGGGCGCCCCGCCCTGGCTGGCCCCGCCGCAGTCACGGTCCGGGATCGCGTACGCCACGACGACCGGCGTCCGTCCCAGAGCGGCACCGCCGGCGGTCACCGCGCGGACCCGGGCGGTGATCGTGTCCGGCGTGAAGTCGGCGAACCACACGGCGGCGGGCTGGGCGGCTATCCGGGACTGGATGACGCCGTGCCGTGGATCACCGGCGTTCTCCCGGACCCAGTCCAGCACTTGGGAGTCGGGGTGCCGGTACAGCCGCGTCGACACGGCGGCCGTCTGCCGCTCGCGGTCGGTCTTCGTCGGCGAGGGCGTGGGGCTCGCCTCCTTCTTCTTCGTCGGCGAGGGGGTGGCCGAGGGCGAGGCGCCGACCGACGGGGAGACCGGCGGCTCCACGGGCAGCGACTGGAGGCGCGGTGTGTACGTCACTTCGGGGCGCGCCTCGTCGGAGCCGCCCCCTTCGTCGAGCGCCGAGATCATCCCGGCCGCGGTGCCGACGGCGACCACGACGGAAGCCGCCACGACCATGGCCCCCCGGCGTGCGGCCCGTCGACGCGCGGACCTGCGTGCGGCGAGACGCTCGGCACGTAAGCCAGGCACGACGCTCTTCCCCCTCCCCTTCCTCTGGTCGTTCGCCTCCGGGGACGCTCCAGCCGGTGGCGAGAGGTCGACCGGGCTCAGCCCTTCGGGCCTCCGCCCGCTCGACCTCTCGCCACCGGCGCGTCCCTACGGCTCACTCCCCCACGGCGGGTGCGTTCCCCCGTTCTGGGGAAGCGTCGGGCCCGCCGGTACTTCCGCCACCCTAAAGCTGCGACTCTGCCCCCATGGCGCAATGCGAACAACTCACCTCACCTGTGGACGCGGTCATTCGCCGTATGCGCGCCCTCGACGCGGACCTGCCCGCCCGGGACGGCGTCGCGGTCTTCAACCGTGTCTACCTGGCGGTGACCGAGGCGGTGGACCGGCGGATCGACGCCGGTCGGTTCGCGGACGCGCGGGCCGCGATCACGCTGGACGTGCTGTTCGCGGAGCGCTATCTCGCGGCGGTCGACACGGCGACCGACGAGCGGCGACCGCCCGCCTGCTGGCGGCCCCTGTTCCAGTTCCGCCGCCATCCCGGCGTACGACCGTTGCAGTTCGCGCTGGCGGGCATCAATGCGCACATCGGCCACGATCTGGCGCTCGCCGTGGTGGACGCCTGTCGGACCCTCGACTGCGAACCCCCCGACCTGGAGGACGAGTTCGACCGCGTGGGCGATCTCCTCGTCTCGCTGGAGGAGCGCATCCGCGAAGATCTGATGCCGGGACCCGACCTGCTGCAGATCGCCGACCCGCTCACCCATCTGCTCGGCTCCTGGAGCCTGGAGCGGGCCCGGGACGCCACCTGGTCGGCGGCCCGGGCGCTGTGGGCACTGCGCCGACTCCCCGACCTGGCCGAGGAGTTCACCGAGCGTCTTGACGCGGCGGTGGGGTTCGCGGGCCGGATGCTGCTCATCCCGCTGCCGGACTGACTCGGTCCTCCCTACGGTCCTCCGTTGATCAGCATCCGCTGCCGCGTGACGGACGGTGCTACGACCCCCTACCGCCCGTCACGCTCGCCGCTTGGCATCCCGATCAGGAATCGGGGAGTTCCACCGGCGCGATCTCGTCGTACACGTCGCCCGGGCCGGGGTTGGTGGCGTCGGTCTCGCCGCCGAAGTGGTGCATGACGCCCCACACCGCGTTCAGCGCGGTCTGGATCGCGCCCTCGGCCCAGCCGGCCGTCCAGGAGATGTCGTCGCCGGCGAGGAAGATGCCCCGCTTGTCCGCGGGCAGCCGGTCCTGCATGAAGTGCGTGAACAGGCGCCGCTGGTAGCGGTAGTGGCCGGGCAGGTTGGCCTTGAACGCGCCCATGAAGTAGGGCTCGTTCTCCCAGGACACGGTCACCGGGTTGCCGATGATGTGCTTCCTGATGTCGACCTTCGGGTAGATCTCGCCGAGCGACTTCAGCATGACCTCCATCCGCTCGTTCGCGGACAGCGGCAGCCACTTCAGGCTGTCGTCGCACCAGGTGTACGACAGGCAGATGACGGCGGGCTTGTCCGGACCGTCGTCGAGCAGGTAAGTCCCGCGCGTCATGCGGTCGGTGAGGGTCATCGACATGACGTCCCGGCCGGTCGCCTCGTCCTTGTCCAGCCAGAACGGCCGGTCGACGGGGACGAACAGCTTGGAGCTCTCCATGTAGTGGGTGCGCTCGATCGCGGTCCAGTGATCGATCGGGAAGAGCGAGTCGTCACAGTCGATCTTCGACAGCAGCATCCAGGACTGCGCGGTGAAGATGGCCGCCTTGTAGGTGCGGATGTCGCCGTTCGCGTCCGTCACCGTGATCCGGTTGCCCGCGGTGCGGTGCAGCCGGGTCACGGCCGGGCGGGGCGTGCCGTTCTCGTGCAGCGAGGCGAGCGAGGTGCCGTACGCCCAGTGCACGATCTTCTCGGGCTCGCGCTCCCACAGGCGCACCGGCAGCTGCTGGGAGCCGCCGACGATGCCGCGGTGGTGGTCGTCGGCCTCGGTGTAGACGACCCGCAGGATCTCCAGGATGGAGTTCGGGAAGTCGGTGTCCCAGCCGCCGGTGCCGAAGCCGACCTGGCCGAAGATCTCGCGGTGCCGGAAGGACTTGAAGGCCTCCGAGTCGCAGAGGAAGCCGTAGAAGGTCTGGTTGTCGAGCTTCTCGACGAGCTGCGCCCAGATCTCGCGGATGCGCGGGACGTCCCGCTCGCGCATCGCGCGGTTCATGTCGGAGAAGTCGGCGCCCTCTTCGAGGCACTTGTTCCAGGCCGCGGCGACATCCCGGTACACCTGCGGGAGGTCGTCGACGGTCTCGGCGTAGTGCGACTCGCCCTTGAGGTCGACCACCGTCGAAGGGGTGGCCTCGGCAAGGGGGTTGGGGAAGGGGCGCGTCTCCAGGCCGACCAGGTCGATGTAGTGCTGGAGGGCGGTGGAGGAGGGCGGGAAGCGCATCGCGCCCATCTCGGCGGTCAGACCGTCGGTGCCCGGGCCGTCGAAGCCGACGGTGCGCAGCCGGCCGCCGATCCGGTCGGCCTCGTAGACGACGGGCTTGAGGCCCATCTTCATCAGCTCGTAGGCGGCCACGATGCCGGACAGACCGCCGCCGATGACGGCGATCTCGGTGCCGTGCTCGGTCGCGGGTATCTGGCCGAGGCCCGCCGGGTGGGCGAGGAAGTCGTCGTACGCGTACGGGAAGTCCGGCCCGAACATGGTGATCGGCGGCTGCTGCTCGTCGGCGTGCTGGACGGCGGTGGGCACCGTGGACGTCATGGGGTACGGACTCCTTGCGACAACTGATGAGGGGGGAGGTTCAGAGGAGGGACCCGTAGAGGGCGGGGCGGCGGTCCTGCAGATACGGGTTGGCCTCGCGGGCGGCGGCGAGGAACGCGGGGTCGGTGTCGGCGAACACCAGCTCCTCACCGCGTCCGGCGCGGGCGCGGGCGACGCCGTCGGGACCGGCCAGGGTGGAGAGGCCGATGAACTCGAACTCCCCTTCCTGGCCGACCCGGTTGACGTACGCGACGTACATCTGGTTCTCGAAGGCCCGCACCGGGATCATCGACTCGGCGACGAACTGGAACGGGTGCATCTGCGCGGTCGGCACGATCAGCAGGTCGGTGCCGGCGAGGGCGTGGGCGCGGACGTTCTCCGGGAACTCGACGTCGTAGCAGATCAGGACGCCGACGCGGAGGCCGTTCAGCTCCACCTGCACCACGGGCCGCTCCCCCGGCGTGAAGTGGTCGCGCTCGAAGCAGCCGAAGAGATGGGTCTTGCGGTAGTTCGCGAGCCGGGTGCCGTCGGCGGAGACGATCTGGGCGGAGTTATACACGGTCTCGCCGTCCCGCTCGGGGTAGCCGTAGGCGAGGGCGAGACCGTGCCGGGAGGAGATCTCCGCGACCGCGTCCGCGCTGTCCCCGTCGGCGGGCTCGGCGAGCCTCGCGATGTCGTCGCCGATCGCGTACCCGGTCAGGAACATCTCCGGCGCGATCAGCAGCCCGGCGCCCGCGGCGGCGGCACGGCCCGCGGCCTCGTCGAGCACCTTGAGGTTCTCGACGACCGAGCCGGGGCGACCGGAGCTCTGGAGCAGGGCGGTGCGCATGCGTGTTCCTCACCGGGCAAGGGGGTTGGGGGGCCACATAGACGGTACGGTCGCCGTGCTCGGCCGGACAAGCAGGAGCCGTTGCGCGCTCGTGAGCGGAACGTTGCGTGGAGAGGGCCCCCGGCGGCGATTCGTTGCGCCTCCTCCTCCGGTCAGGCTCGCGCCTTGCCGGCCGCGGCTCTGATCACCGCCCCCACCAGGTACGGCAGCGCGAACAGGGCGAAGACCGTGCCGTGGGTGGCGTGGTCGCCCGCCGCCGCGTAGGCACCGTAGACCACGACTGTCAGCAGCTCGGTGCCCAGGCCCGCGACCGAGGTCAGGGTGGCTCGGCCGCCCTCCTCGATGCGGTGCTGGAGCCGGACGTCGGCGAGGACCGTGGCCAGCTGGAAGCCCGCGAAGGCCACGGCGATCAGGGCGAGGCCCGCCGGGGTGCGGGCGATCGCGCCGAGGGCCAGGGCGAGCGCGGAGATCGCGATCAGCCAGGTGAAGCCGGTCGTGCCGAGGCGTTCGGCGGGGCCTGCCAGCAGGCTGACGGCCGTGACCGCGGCCCAGATCAGCAGGAGCGCGTACGGCACGAATCCGTCGGGCACACCGGTCTCGCGGACCAGCAGCGGCGAGTACTCGTCGAGGGCGCTCCACACGCAGGCCACGGCCGGGACGAGCAGCAGCGCCCCGCGCAGCGAGCGGTCACGGCGGGCGGTGGCGAGTCCGGTGCGCAGGGTCGCCGCCCAGCCCTCACCGTCGCCCGTCCGTCCCGGGTCCTCCGGGAAGCGGCTCGCCGTCACCGCGGCCAGCAGACAGGCCGCGACGCTCGCCGCACCGACGGCCTGATAGCCGCCGAGCGCGAAGACCGGTCCGGCCGCAGCCATCGCCGCCATGACGCCCAGCAGCCCCGCCGCCCGAGCCCGGCCCATGACACGGGCGTACCGGTCGGCGGCGCCGAGGCGGTCCAGTTCGTCGTAGACCAGGGCCTCCAGCGCACCGGAACTCAGCGCGCCGCTCACGCCCCACAGGACGAAGCCGAGCGCGAAGGCCCAGTACGAGGGCACGAGCACCCAGAGGGCGAAGCCGACCGCGCTGAGCAGCGGACCCAGCCACAGCAGGACGCGGCGGGACACGGCGTCGGCCCAGGCGCCGGAGGGCACCTCCAGCAGGACGCCGGTGATCGACCACAGGGCGAACAGCGAGGAGATCTGCCACAGCGTGAGCCCGCTGTCGGCGAAGAGCAGGGCGTACAGCGGGTAGAGCAGGACAAGATCTTCGAGGAACGCGTAACCGTACAGCGTGCGAGTGAGCCGACGGATGCTGCCGGTGGCGGGCACGCGCGCGGGTGAGAGTGTCATGAGGCCTTCCCGTGGGAGCGATGCGGACGCGAGAGGTACGGCGTCCGCATCGGCGGCCCTCGGGAGGCACGACGGGGCAGGGATCAATGTCGCCAGGTCATGACATCGATGTTAGGCCGGTTCGGCCCTCCCGTGCAGGGAAAATGTCGTGATCACGGCCGCGTGGTCGGAGGGCCAGTCGTTGTCGGCGACGTCCGGCAGGGGCCGCGGGCTGCCGCTGACGTAGCTGCGGGAGTCCAGAACCCGCAGGCCCCGGTGGAGGACGAAGTCGATCCGGTCCTGGGGTTCGGGGTGGCCCTCGACCGGAGACCAGGTGTGTCCGGGATCCCGTACGGGGTCAGGGTTCGCCTCGCGATACGAGTCCCTCAAGCCCGCCTGCTCGGCGGCCACCGTCACCGGCCACGACACATCCGGCCAGTCCAGATGGGACGGGCAGTTGAAGTCGCCCACCAGCACGACCGGCTCCGCGTCCCCGATCCGGCGCAGCGTGTCCCGCATCTCGGCGAGCCGCACCCCTTCGTGCACGGTCGGGTCGCCCTCGGTCACATAGGGCCCGTAGTCCCGGTAGTCGAGATGCGCGGTCCACACCTCGACGTCCTGGTCCCCTACGGCGATCCGGACACCGGCAGCCCCGTAGAACCCGACGTCCGGGTCCCCGAGCCGGGCCGTGACCGGGAACCGGCTGATGATCCCGAGGTTCTCCCCCGCCCGGTGGTGATGCCAGCCGAGCGCCTCGGCCAGCTCCTCCGCCGCCGTCCCGTACGTCTCCTGCAGCCCCACCACGTCGACCCCGGTCTCCGCGATGACCTTGAGCTGCTTGGCCCGGTGATCGTGCACCTTGGTCCCGCCGTACCAGAGGTTCCAGCTCATGACACGCAGTTCGTACGGCAGCAGCGCGCGGAGCCGGTCCGGGGTGACGTCGGTCAGGCCGGACAGGACGGTGCGGCCGGGGGCCGCGTCGATCGGGGCGAGCGAGGGCACGGCGAGCACCGTACAGCCGGCCGCCTCCGCCGAGCTGACCCCGGTCTGGGTGTCCTCGACGGCCACACAGGCTGCCGGGCCGACGCCGAGGGCGCGGCAGGCGGCGAGGTAGGGGTCGGGGGCGGGCTTGGTGTGCTCGGTGTCGTCGGCGGTGACGGAGACCGCGAAACGGCTCGCCCCCAGCGCTTCCAGGACCGTGTCGGCGACGGCCCGGGGGGAGGCGGTGACCAGGGCGGTGGGAACGCCCTCGCGGGCCAGGGCGTCGAGCAGGTCCAGGGCGCCGGGGCGGGGCACGATCCCGGCGCGGACGCGGTCGGCGAACTCCCGGTGGAGCGCCTCGGCGAGGCCGGTGGCGGGGCCTCCCGTGGTGGCGGCGAGCCAGTCGGCGGTGTGCTCGACGGGGCGCCCGAGCACCTCGGGCGCGTCGGCCGTGGTGAGGGCCCGCCCGGCGATCTGCTCGACCGCCTCCCACCACAGGCGCTCGGTGTCGACGAGCGTGCCGTCCATGTCGAACAGGACGGCTTGGAGCGGGAGTCGATTCATGTGGGGGGTCTCTTTCATACGTCCGTGATTCGTTCCGCCACCAGCACCGGCCGCTCCGGCAGCGACACCCGTACGGCGGCTCCCGGGGCGGGCGCCTCGGGCAGGTCGGCCTTCACCTCGGTGCCGTCGGCCAGCCGTACGGTGACCCGGCTGACGGCGCCGAGGAAGGCGGCGGCGACCACACGCGCGTCACCGGCGTCATCGGCCCGTACCCGCACCGCTTCGGGACGCACCAGCACGTCCACATCCGAAGAGGACGGCACCGGGCCGTCGACCGGCAACCGCCGCCCCAGCACCTCGACGGCGCCGTCGGACATCCGGCCGGGAATCCGGCTCATCGTGCCGACGAACTCGGCGACGAAGGCGGTCGCGGGACGGCCGTACAACTCGGCCGGTTCCGCGCACTGTTCGAGCCGTCCGGCGCGCATCACGGCGACCCGGTCGGCCATGGACAGCGCCTCCTCCTGGTCGTGGGTGACGAACAGGGTGGTGATGCCGAGCTCCTGCTGGAGCCGCCGGATCTCCTCGCGGAGCGTCAGGCGCACCTTGGCGTCGAGCGCGGAGAGCGGTTCGTCGAGCAGCAGGACGCGCGGGCGCAGGGCGAGCGCGCGGGCGAGCGCGACCCGCTGCTGCTGTCCGCCGGAGAGCTGATGCGGGTAACGGCGCCCCTTGTCGGCGAGACCGACCAGCTCCAGCAACTCGGCGGCCCGCGCCCGCCGTTCGGCCGTGCCCACCTTGCGCATCCGCAGCCCGAAGGCGACGTTGTCCATGGCGTCGAGATGCGGGAAGAGGCTGTACGACTGGAACACCATCCCGGCGTCACGCCGGTGCGCGGGCACCCGGGTGACGTCCTCGCCGTCCACCAGCACCTCGCCGGAGTCGGGGTGCTCGAACCCGGCGAGCATGCGCAGGGCGGTGGTCTTGCCGCAGCCGGAGGGGCCGAGCAGGGCGAGGAGTTCACCGGGGCGGACGGTCAGGTCGAGGCCGTCGAGGGCGACGGTCGCCCCGAACTCCCGGCGGAGCCCACGGAATTCGACGGTTGCTGTGTTGTCAGACATGGTTCCCCCTACGGGTACGGCCGCCGAACCCCGCGAGCGTGAGGAGCAGCAGCCAGGTCACGAGCAGGCTGAGCACGGACACGGCGACGGACAACTGGGCCTGTGAGCCGCTGACGTTGACGATCCACACCGCGAAGGGCTGGAAGCCGAGCAGCTGCGCCACCGTGAACTCGCCCAGCACCAGGGCGAGCGTGAGGAAGGAGGCGTTGAGCAGCGCGCCCCGCAGATTGGGCAGGACGGCTTGGACGAGCGCCTGCGGCCTGCTCGCGCCGCAGCTCCGGGCGGCCTCGACAAGGGTGCGGACGTCGACGGCGCGGAGCCCGGCATCCAGCGCGCGGTACACGAACGGCAGCGCCATCACGACGTAGGCGAGGACCAGGACGAACGGGAAGTCCGGGTTCTGGATCGCCACGAAGGTCTGGAACAGGGGCGTGCGGGACAGGTGCTCGGGACCCCATTTCAGGACCGTGCCGATACCGGCGACGAACGCGATCGGCGGGACGACGAGCGGCAGCGAGCACACCACCTCGACGACCGGCCGCAGCCGGGCCGCGCCCAGCCTGAGCGCGACGGTGGCGGGCACCGTCAGCAGCAGGACCAGGGCGATGGTGGCGGCGGCGAGCCCGAGTGAGAGCAGCAGGCTGCTCAGGAAGCCTTCGGTGGCGAAGATCTGCGTATAGGCGTCGAAGGTGATTCCCTGGCCCGGCACATCGACCGTGAAGACCACGGACGCGGCCAGCGGCACCAGGAAGTACAGTCCGGCGAGGCCGAGCACGCCCCACCGCCACAGGGTCAGGCGAGCCATCGCGCGCTCCGTCGTTGCAGGGGCAGATACACCGCCATGACCAGGCCCGCGACGAGGACCATGTCGAGGCTGAGGGCGAGCGCCACGTTCTCCTGGCCGACCAGCACATTGCCGGAGAGGGCGTCGGCGATCTGGAGGGTGACCAGGGGCACCGAACTGCCCACCATGGCGGCGGCGGTGGCGTACGCGGCGAAGGCGCTGCCGAAGAGCAGCACGAACCCACCGAGCAGTGACGGCAGCAGCACCGGCAGGGCAACGTGCCGCCAGTACTGCACGGCCGTAGCGCCGTTGTTCCTGGCCGCCTCGCGCCACTGGGTGCGCAGGCCCTCCAGGGCCGGGGCGATGGTGAGGACCATCAGCGGGATCAGGAAGTACAGGTAGACGAGGACCAGGCCCCAGAAGCTGTACAGGTCCCAGCCCTTGTCCGTCAGGCCCAGGTGCCGGGTGAGCACACCCGCGTTGCCGAGGGTGGCGACGAAGGCGAAGGCGAGGGGGACCCCGCCGAAGTTGGCGAGCACGCCGGACGCGGTGAGCACCGCCTCGCGCAGGGCGCGGGACCGGGAGGTGACCACGGCCTGGGCGAGCGGCAGTCCGAGCAGCGCCGCGAGAACGGCGGAGACGGCGGACAGCTTGACGCTCCCGAGCAGGGCCGTGAGGTAGGCGCCCTGCAGCGAGGTGGTCAGGTTCGCGGTGCTGTACGCACCGGTGTCCTTGGCCGTGAAGGCGCCGTCGAGAACCGCCCAGGCCGGCAGCCCGAAGGCGAGTGCGGTGAACGCCAGCAGCGGGAGCACGGCGAGCCCGCCCGGGACGTGGCGCCGGCGCTTCTTCACCGAAGCGACGGGCGCCACGTCCGGACGTGTGAGTGTGGCCGTCATCCGGAGACGGCCTTCGCCCAGCCCTGCCCGAGGACCGTCTTGGCCTTGTTCTGCTGGGCCTCGGTCGGGAAGCTGGGCGTCCCGGAGACCTCGGGCAGCTTGGCCGCGGCCGTCTTGTCGAGGGTGCCGGCCTTCTCCATGGCGGGCATCAGCGCGGGCCGCGCGTAGCCGGCGAGCCACAGGTTCTGGCCCTCGGCGCTGTACAGGTACTCCTCCCACAGCCGGGCGGCCGCCGGGTGCGGGGCGTCCTTGTTGATGGCCTGGGAGTAGTACTGGGAGAAGACGCCGTCGGCCGGCACGGTCACCTGCCAGTCGACGCCCTTGGACTTGAACTCCTCGGCGTAACCGGCGTTGAGGTAGTCCCAGTCGATGCTGATCGGGGTCTCGCCCTTCTCGACGGTGGCCGGGGTCGACTCGACGGGCGTGTAGTTGCCGTTCTTCTTCAGCTCGGCGAAGAAGTCCAGGCCGGGCTGGATGTCGTCGAAGGAACCGCCGTTGGAGAGAGCGGAGGCGTAGACACCGGCGAAGGCGGAACCGGACTTGGTGGGGTTGCCGTTGAGCGCGACCTGACCCTTGTACTGCGGCTTCAGCAGGTCGGCGAAGGTCTTCGGGCACTCCTTGACGCGCTTGGCGTCGCAGCCGATGGAGATGTAGCCGCCGTAGTCGTTGTACCAGCGGCCCCGCGCGTCCTTCTGCCCCTCGGGGATGTCCCCGAAGGCGGCGACCTTGTACGGCGCGAGCAGCCCCTGCTCGGCGGCGCTGAGCGCGAAGGAGCTGCCGAGGTCCAGGACGTCGGGGGCGCGGTCCTGGCCCTTGCGCGAGGTGACGGCGTTGATCTCGTCCTGGCTGGAGCCGTCGGGGTTCTCGACCTCGACCTTGATGCCGTACTTCTTCTCGAAGCCGTCGATGAGGGCGCCGTAGTTGGCCCAGTCGCGGGGCAGCGCGATGGCGCGCAGCGTGCCCTCCTTCCTGGCCGCCTTCACCAGGGCGTCGAGGCCTCCGAAGTCGGCGGCGGAGGTGGCGGTGGCGGCGCTCTTGCCGTCGGCGGTGGTCGACGCGTCGTCGGGAGCGGCACCGCAGGCGCTCAAGGCGCTCAGCGTGAGGGCGGCGACGACGCCGAGGGCGGCGGTTCTCGGCGGGGACAGGGTCACGACTGCTCCAGGGGGCGCAGGAGGGAATCCGAGGATGCTGCGAACTTGTCTGAACAAGTTGGCCTCAGTACGCCCGTCGTCGGTGACACGCCCGTAAACACTGGCGAAACCCTGACCCTTGATTCCCTGCACAATCCCGGCTGACACGGATCAACGACGGTTCTCGATTAGGCTGGTCACGCTGTGCACAGCAACCGATCCAGAGGGGAAGCATGACGGCGCGACACGAGGAGATCGCGGGCGAGCTGCGCCGGGCGATCGACCGCGAGGAGTACACCGTCGGCAGTCTGCTGCCCGCCGAGACGGAACTCGCGGCCCACTACGGCGTCTCGCGCGGCACGGTCCGCCAGGCCGTGGCGGCGCTCACCGCCGAGGGGCTCATCGGCTCCCGCCAGGGTGCCCGCCGGGTGGTCCTGGCCAGCCGCCGCAGCCAGAGCTTCGCCGAGCTGCGCAGCTTCGCCCAGTGGGCGCGCGCGATGGGCCGCGAGGCCACGGGACGGGTGGTCGCGCAGGAGCACCGCCCGGCGACCGCCGAGGACGCGGTACGCCTCCAACTGACCGTCGGTACCGAGGTGTTGCACGTCGTGCGGGTGCGCGGCCTGGACGGCGAGCCGGTCCTGCTGGAGCGGACGGTCTACGCGGACTGGATCTCCCCGGCCGTCGAGTCCATCGAGCCGGACTGCCCGTCCGTCACCCAGCGGCTCTACGAGGACACCGGACTGGTCTTCGCGTACGGCGAGCATGTCATCGACGCGGTGGCGGCCGGCGCCCAGGACGCCGAGCTGCTCGGCATCCGCCGCACGAGTCCGCTGCTGCGGGTGCGCCGGGTGACCACGACCCGCGAGGGGCGCCCGGTGGAGTGGTCGGACGACCGCTACCGCTCGGACGCGGTGAGCTTCAGTGTCCACAACTCGATCGGGAACAACGCGCTGGCCCGCAAGACGGGGGATGCGATGTGACCGCTGCCCTGCCCTACGTCGACGAGCACACGACGATCGTCGTGGCGGACGCCGACGCGCTCTGGCGAGGCCTGTCGGAGGCGCTGGACACGGCCTTCGGCGGTGGCCACTACGCCCGGTTGGTGGGCTGCGCCGACGTCAGCGCCGCCGGGCCACGCCCCTTGGCCGAGGGCTCGACGCTGCCCGGCTTCCGCGTGGCCGCGGCGGACAAGGGCCACGAACTGGTCCTCACCGGCAGCCACCGCTACTCGGTCTACTCACTGACCTTCCGCATCGAGGAGGCGGGTCCGGGCCGGTATCTGCTGAAGGCGGAGACACGAGCGGCGTTCCCCGGCCTGACAGGCCGCCTCTACCGACGGCTCGCGATCGGCACGGGCGGCCATGCGTTGGGCATGAAGCGCCTGCTGGCATCCATCAGGGTGTGTGCCGAACGGCCCACCGTCTAGGGGGTGTTTTGAAAGTCCTGTGCGGTGCCCGCGGTGTTCGGTGCGTGCCCTCGGCGTGCCGGACGAAGGCCCTCGTACTGGACGTACTTGGGTCTTTGGCCGGTGCGGCGAGGGTGCGTGCCGGGCGCCGTGGGTGCTGTGCGGGACTTTCAAAACACCCCCTAGTGCCGCGGCAGGCAACGTTTGCCCGTCAAGGAGCGGCGTCCGGTGCGTGCCCTCGGCGTGCCGGCCGGAAGCCCTCGTACTGGACGTACTTGGGCCTTCGGCCGGTGCGGCGAGAGTGCGTGCCGGGCGTCGCGACGGGGCGAACGTTGCCTGCCGCGGCACTAGGTAGGCGATCCCGAGGAGAACCGTCTCAGCAGCGGCGAGAGCACCAGCACGGACTTGGTCCGCTCCACGAACGGCTCCCCCGCGATCCGCTCCAGGACCCGCTCGAAGTGCCGCATGTCAGAGGCGAAGACCTGCACGACCGCGTCCGCGTCACCCGTGACGGTGGACGCGGCCACGACCTCCTGATAGCGCTCAAGACCACGCCGGATGGTGTCCGGCGAGGTGTTGTGCCGGCAGTAGATCTCGACGAACCCCTCGGTCTCCCAGCCGAGCGCCGACGGGTCCACCCGTACCGTGAATCCGGTGATGGCCCCGGTGGCGCGCAGCCGGTCCACGCGCCGCTTCACCGCGGGCGCGGACAGGCCGACGAGCTGCCCGATGTCCGCGTAGGAGCGGCGGGCGTCCTCGGCGAGGGCGTGCACGATGCGTTCGTCGAGATCGTTCAGCACTGCGGGTGGTTCACTTCACTTCTGGCGTTGCGGGAGCTTCTCCCGCGGCAAGACGGGAACGGCGATGGCCGTAAAGGAAGTAGAACACGAGACCCGCCGCCATCCAGAACCCGAAGACCACCCAGGTCGCGGTGTCGAGGCTGAACATGTTGTACGCGCAGAACGCGAAGCCGAGGATCGGCAGCACCGGACCGAAGGGCACCTTGAAGGTCCGCTCCAGCTCCGGCCGCCTGTAGCGCAGCACGATCACCGCGATGTTGACCAGCGCGAAGGCGAACAGGGTGCCGATGCTGGTGGCGTCGACGAGCTTGCCGAGCGGGATCATCGCGGCGAGGACACCGCAGAAGAGGGACACGATCACGGTGTTCAGACGCGGCGAGCCGGTCTTCGGGTCGACCTTGCCGAGCGCCTTGGGCACCAGGCCGTCGCGGGACATCGCGAAGAGGATGCGGGTCTGGCCGTACAGCACCGTGAGGACCACGGAGGCGATGGAGATGACCGCGCCGAGCGCGAGCAGGGTGCCCCAGAAGGTCTGGCCGCTGACGTCGTTCATGATCGCGGCGAGGGAGGCCTCGGAGCCCTCGAACTTGGTCCAGTTCCAGGCGCCGACGGCGACGGCGGCGACGAGGACGTACAGCGCCGTCACGATGATCAGCGAGAGCATGATCGCGCGGGGCAGGTCCTTCTTGGGGTTCTTGGCCTCCTCACCGGCGGTGGAGGCGGCGTCGAAGCCGATGTAGGAGAAGAACAGCGTGGCACCGGCGGCGCTGACGCCCGCCATGCCGAGCGGCATGAAGTCCTCGTAGTTGCCGGACTTGAAGCCCATGAAGCCGACCGCGCAGAACAGCACCAGCGCGGCGATCTTCACCGCGACCATGATCGTGTTGGCGCGGGCGGACTCGCGGACGCCACCGAGCAGGAACACCATCGCCAGCAGGACGACGATCAGCGCGGGCAGGTTGATGATGCCGCCCTCACCCGGCGCCGAGGACAGCGCGGAGGGGATGGTGACGCCGATCGTGCCGTCGAGCAGCTCGTTGAGGTACTCGCCCCAGCCGACCGCGACGGCGGCCACGGAGACGCCGTACTCCAGCACCAGAGACCAGCCGCAGACCCAGGCGACGAGTTCGCCCATGGTTGCGTACGCATACGAGTACGAGGAGCCGGCGACCGGGATGCTGCCCGCGAGTTCCGCGTAGGACAGGGCCGAGAACAGCGCCGTGAGACCGGCGATGACGAAGGCCAGGGTCACCGCGGGTCCGGCCTCGGGGACGGCGTCGCCGAGGACGACGAAGATGCCGGTGCCGAGGGTGGCACCGATGCTGATCATGGTGAGCTGCCACAGACCCAGGGAGCGCCGCAGCGAGCCTCCCTCACCCTGGCCACCCTCTGCGACCAGGTGTTCCACGGGCTTGCGTCGCATCAGGCGCGCGCCGAGCCCTGGGGACGCGGGATCGGTCTGGCTTCTGTCCTGCGGGGGTGCGCCTTGGTCGAGCACTGCGCTGGGCTCCTTATCGCTGCCGGTCAGGGAGACGGGGACCGGCGGCACACCTGAGAAACAGGAACCACCGAGCGGGGTCCCCGCCACGCCACGTACGAGGCGACAGCCTATGAGCATCGGCATTGCCGTTGTAATGCAGCAACCTTGCGTGTGCCCGCAAGATCATTGCGTTCATCGGGGCAGGGTGGGTGTTCGTTGCACGGCGGCTGTCGACCGTTGCGCGGGGCTTCTCACAGCAGGCTTCTGACCAGGAACGCGCACGGGTCGACCCACTCACGGACCGTGCCGTCGTGGTCCTCGTACGAGTAGCGGTCGAGGTACTCGATCAGGGGCTGGTAGCCGAGCCGCTCGTAGAGCGCGGCGGCCCGTAGGTTGTCCTTGCCGACACCGATGCCGATGCCGATGCCGATGCCGACGACGGTCAGTCCCCGCTCCCGGGCCAGTTCCTCGGCCGCGCGCACCAGTGCCGTACCGATGCCGCGCGAGCGCAGTCCTCGGCGACGGCAAGACCTCCGATCTCCGGGCAGCCGGGCCGCGCGTCCCGCACCTCGGGATCCGTGCAGCCGATCCAGCGCATCTCGGCGTGCCCGACCGGCCTCCCGTCCAGCCGGGCGACGAGATACGTGCACTCCCCCGCCTCCTGGCGCGAGAACCGTCGGGCGTGGAAGGACGTGCGGCCGGGCGATGCCAGGTACTGGTCGAGCAGCGCGACATCGGTGGCCGTGCAGGCGGTGATCTCCATGCGCCGACCGTAGTGCGGAGGCATACGAAACGGCCCCCGATTTTCCCGGGCGACCGGGACAACAGGGGCCGTTCGAAAGGGAGTTGTGTCAGCTCCAGCTGGCGTGCAGCGGCTTGCCCTCGGCGTAGCCGGCGGCGCTCTGGATGCCGATGACGGCCTTCTCGGCGAACTCCTCCAGGGAGCCGGCGCCGGCGTAGGTGCAGGAGGAGCGGACGCCCGCGATGATCGAGTCGATCAGGTCCTCCACGCCCGGACGGGCCGGGTCGAGGAACATCCGCGAGGTGGAGATGCCCTCCTCGAACAGCGCCTTGCGGGCCCGGTCGTACGCCGACTCCTCCGACGTACGGTTGGCCACGGCACGCGCGGACGCCATGCCGAAGGACTCCTTGTAGGCGCGGCCCTGGGCGTCGTGCTGGAGGTCGCCCGGGGACTCGTAGGTGCCCGCGAACCAGGAGCCGATCATCACGTTGGAGGCACCGGCGGCCAGCGCCATGGCGACGTCACGCGGGTGCCGGACACCGCCGTCCGCCCAGACGTGCTTGCCGTACTTCCTGGCCTCGGCGGCGCATTCCACTACCGCGGAGAACTGCGGCCGGCCGACGCCGGTCATCATGCGGGTGGTGCACATGGCACCGGGTCCGACACCGACCTTGATGATGTCGGCACCGGCCTCGACCAGATCCCGGACGCCCTCGGCGGCGACGATGTTGCCGGCCACGATCGGGACCTGCGGGTCGAGCGCGCGCACCAGCTTGATCGCGGTGATCATCGACTCCTGGTGGCCGTGCGCCGTGTCGATGACGAGGGTGTCGACGCCCGCGTCGAGGAGCTGCTTGGCCTTGCCCGCCACATCGCCGTTGATGCCGACGGCGGCGGCGATGCGCAGCTTGCCGTTCGCGTCGACGGCCGGGGTGTAGAGCGTGGCGCGCAGGGCGCCCTTGCGGGTGAGAATGCCGGCCAGTTTGCCGTCGGCGTCCACGGCGGGGGCGTAGCGGCGGTTGTGGTGGTCGAGGGTGTTGAAGGCCTCACGCGGGTCGACGTCGGCGTCGAGCAGCAGCAGGTCGCGGGACATGACGACTTCGAGCTGTGTGAAGCGGTCCACGCCGCCCAGGTCGGCGTCGGTGACCACGCCGACCGGCCTGAAGTCGTCGTCGACGACCACACCGGCGTTGTGCGCCCGCTTGGGCAGCAGGGCGAGGGCGTCGGCGACCGTCTGGTGCGGGGCCAGCACGATGGGGGTGTCGAGGACCAGATGACGGCTCTTGACCCAGGAGACGACCTCGGTGACGACGTCGATCGGGATGTCCTGCGGGATGACCACCAGGCCGCCACGCCGGGCCATCGTCTCCGCCATACGGCGGCCGGCGATGGCCGTCATGTTGGCGACGACGAGCGGGATCGTGGTGCCCGTGCCGTCCGGGGCGCTGAGGTCCACGCCCTGGCGGGAACCGACCGCGGAACGGCTCGGGACCATGAACACGTCGTCGTACGTCAGGTCGTACGGGGGCTGGATGTCATTGAGGAAACGCACGTGCTGCACATCCCAGTCGTTCAGAGGTGGCCCCCGGACAGGTCAGCCAGGGGGAAAGAGCACGTACTTCATTGTCCCATGTCAGCCGGAATGCCATACACGGTCGGTTCATCCAGGCTGGTCGCAGACGCCTAGGAGGATCCTCCAAGAGCCAGGGCCACCGTGACGGCGGAGGCGCCCGAGAACACCTCGCGGGCGATCCCCCACTCGTCCGGCCGCTCTTTGGCGTACGACTGCCAGTTCCGTACGACGATCACAACGGCGCCCTCGGGCCACAGGCCCGGATCCGAGAGGACGTCGGCCAGCGCGTCCCAATTCCGGCCGAAGTAGTCGGGCAGCCCCAGGTCCCGCAGGCACCGGTCCATCAGGCCCGCCTTGTCGGTGACCCCGGCGAGGTCCAGCGTGGCCAGGACATCCGTCATCTCGGTACCGCCAAGTCCGTAGTGATCGCCGATGAACGAAGGGGGGCGGCCGCCGGGCCACCCCCCTATCTGACATATCGTCACTGTCCGTCCGGATCAGCCCTGTTGAGCGCGGGTTTCGGGGTCGGCCCCGCCGTCATCAGCACATCCGCCGCCGAGGTGTCCGTCACCAGGCTGGTGACGAGCCCCGACCGCAGCACCGCGTCGATCGCGGACGCCTTGCGCGACCCGCCCGCGATGGCGACGACCTCGGGGATACGGCGGAGCTGGTCGGCCTTGACCGTGATGCACCGCTCGCCCAGGTCCCGGCCGACCCGGCGGCCGTCGGCGTCGAAGAGGTGGGCCGACATCTCGGCGGCGACCCCGAGCGAGGCGTAGTGCGCCCGCTCCTGGTCGCTGAGCATGTCGTGCACCGTGGAGATGCCCGGCTCCCAGGAGCCGATGGAGACACAGGCGACCGTGACCTTGTCGAAGTACTCGAAGGCCCGGGCGATCCCGGTCTGGTTGCGCAGCGCCGCCGCGGTGGCCGCGTCCGGCAGCAGCATCGGCGCGTAGATGGGATGCGCGTCGCCGCCCGAGACCTGGGCCGCCCGGCGCACCGCCTCCACCGAGCCGCGCTCGGCGGTCCCGGCGTCGTACACGCCGGTCAGCTGCACCACCGTGCACGGCGGCAGCCGGTCGAGCGCGGCCGCCATGTGGATGGTGGACCGGCCCCAGGCCAGGCCCAGCACATCACCCTCGTTCACCAGTTCGCCGAGCAGATCGGCTGCCACTTCCCCCAGGTTCTCCGGGTCGGGAGAGTCCTCGGCCTCCGCCGGCGACTCGACCACGACGGCGTGCCTGAGGCCGTAGCGGGCGCGCAGCGCGTCCGAGCGCTCGGCGTCCAGCTCGGCGGGGACGCGGATCTCGATACGCACGAGATCCCGTTCAAGTGCGGTCTCCAAGACCCGGGCCACCTTGAAGCGGCTGACACCGAACTCCTCGGCGATCTGGATCTTGGATTTGCCCTCAAGGTAGAAGCGGCGGGCCATGGCCGCCGCCTGCACCAGCTCAGCGGGTCCCATCCGCATGGCTGACCGGCCCGCCGACATACCCGACACGGCGATCTCCTCACTACTGTTCACACTCTGGATTCGCCGTTCATCCTTGCAGATCCAGCGCACTGGATCCGCCCTGATGGGCGCCGTTCACGTTCCCTTGGCTCAGTGGTCGCATGCCCAGGCCGCGGACTTCGTCGCTCCTTCCGCCTGGGCCCGCAGCGCGCGGACCGCCTCGGCGGGGTCCTGCGCCCCGTACACCGCGGAACCGGCGACGAAGACGTCCGCGCCCGCCTCCGCGCATCGCTCGATGGTGGCCGCCGAGACCCCGCCGTCCACCTGAAGCCACAGCTCAAGACCGTGCTTGCTGATCAACTCGCGGGTGCGGCGAATCTTCGGGAGCATGATGTCGAGAAACGCCTGACCCCCGAAACCGGGCTCGACCGTCATGATCAGCAGCATGTCGAGCTCGGGGAGCAGGTCCTCGTACGGCTCGATCGGTGTCGCGGGCTTGAGCGCCATGGAGGCTCGCGCGCCCTTGGCCCGGATCTCACGGGCCAGACGCACCGGAGCGGCGGCCGCCTCGACGTGGAAGGTGACGGAAGCGGCCCCCGCTTCTACGTACTGGGGCGCCCACCGATCGGGGGCCTCGATCATCAGATGGCAGTCCAGCGGAGTGTCCGTCGCGCGGGCCAACGACTCTACGACCGGCACACCGAGCGTGAGGTTCGGGACGAAATGGTTGTCCATGACGTCGACGTGGAGCCAGTCGGCTCCTTCGACCGCCTTCGCCTCGTCCGCAAGGCGGGCGAAGTCGGCGGACAGAATGCTGGGATTGATCTGCACGGCCATGCCCCCAGCCTGCCATGCCCTCCGGGGGTTTGGCGTGGCGGTACCCTTCCCTGCGCCCCTTACGGGGCGCACGACTGCGTGGCATCCTTTCGGCCACGGGGGTGGCCATGACTGAAAGGCGTGGGATCGCACATCTCGTCTGTGGCCGGCGGGCCAAGTGGGTCGTGCTGGTGCTCTGGCTCATCGTGCTCTTCCTTACGGCCCCGTTCGCCCAGAAGCTCACCGACGCCCAGGACAACGACGCGGCCTCCTGGCTGCCCGGGTCCGCCGAATCCACCCAAGTCCTGCAGACCTCCGAGGACTTCAGGCCGGAGCAGATCCCGGCCATCGTCATCTACGCCCGGGAGAGCGGGCTCACGGCCGAGGAGCGGGCCGCCATCGACGAGGACGTGCGGGAGCTGAAGCAGCTCACCGCCCACGGCGTCCGCGGTGACGAGACCCGCGGGCCCACCTTCGACCGTGACGCGGATCCCCGCGCGGCGCAGGTCTATGTGCCGATCACCATGGACGAGCAGGGCTGGGAGCAGATCGCGCCCGCGGTCGACGACATCCGGCAGATCGTCGGCGAGGGCGGTGGCGGGCTCGCCGTGCACATCACGGGTCCGGGCGGTACGTCGGCGGACTTCGCCGAGGCCTTCGAGGGCATCGACTCCACACTGCTGCTGTCGGCCATGGCCGTCGTCATCGTCATGCTGCTGATCACCTACCGCAGCCCGACCCTCCTGCTGGTCCCCCTGCTCGCCGTGATCGCCGCCCTGTTCACCGCGCAGGCCCTCATCTACTTCCTGGCGGAGCACGCGGGCTTGACCGTGAACGGCCAGAGCGCGGGCATTCTCACCGTCCTCGTCTTCGGTGCGGGGACGGACTACGCCCTGTTGCTCGTCGCCCGCTACCGCGAGGAGCTGCGCGGCCACGAGGACCGGCACGAGGCGATGGCGCTCGCCCTGCACCGCGCGGGCCCGGCGGTGATCGCCTCCGGCGCGACCGTCGTCCTGAGCATGCTGGTACTGCTGGCCGCCGAGATGAACTCCACGCGCGGCCTCGGACCCGTTGCCGCGATCGGCGTCGCGGTCGCTCTGCTGGCCATGATGACGCTGTTCCCGGCGCTGCTGGTGATCTTCGGCCGCTGGATCTTCTGGCCGGTGATCCCGCACCTCGGCGCCCCGAACCCGCACCAGCGGGGCATCTGGGCGCGCATGGGCCGTCGTATCGCCGCCCGGCCGCGCATGATCTGGGCCGCCACGGCGGTGGTCCTCGCCATCTGCTCCCTGGGCCTGATCCAACTGCGCGCCGAGGGCATCAGCAATGCCGACGCCTTCACCGGAACCCCCGATTCGATCACCGGCCAGGAGGTCTCCGAGCGGTACTTCCCGGCGGGCAGCGGCGATCCGCTCGTCATCATCAGCAACCAGGCGCAGGCCGAGGAGGTCGGCCGAGCCGTTGCGGACACCCCGGGCGTGGTCCCGGACTCCCTGGGCCTGCCACCGGGCGCGAAACCGGCCTTCGAGGGCAAGGTCCTGTTCGAGGCCACCATGTCCGACCCCGCCGACAGCGAGGCCGCCAAGGACACGGTGGAGCGGGTCCGCGACGCCGTGCACGCAGTGCCGGACGCCGACGCCCAGGTCGGCGGCGGTACGGCGGCCCTGCTGGACATGGACAAGGCGACCACGCACGACAACATACTGATCATCCCGCTGGTGCTGCTCGTCGTGCTGCTGATCCTGTGCGCCCTGTTGCGGGCCCTGATCGCCCCGCTCCTGCTGATCGGCACGGTGATCCTGTCGTTCGCGGCGGCCCTGGGCATCAGCGCCTTCGCCTTCCGGTACCTCTTCGACTACGCGGGCGAGTCGACGGACTTCCCGCTGTTCGTCTTCGTCTTCCTGGTCGCCCTGGGCATCGACTACAACATCTTCCTGACCACCCGGATCCGCGAGGAGGCGGCCCGTCAGGGCACCCGCGCGGGCGTGGTGACCGGACTCGCGGCGACGGGCGCGGTGATCACCTCGGCCGGCCTGGTCCTGGCCGGCACCTTCGCCGCCCTCGGCACGCTCCCGATGGTCGCCTTCGCGGAGATCGGCTTCGCGGTCGCGCTCGGCGTCATCCTCGACACCTTCATCGTGCGCTCCATCCTGGTCCCGGCGCTGTTCCTGGACGTCGGCCCGAAGGTGTGGTGGCCGCACCGGCTGGCGAAGGAGGACGGCGGGAAGCGGGTGCCCGTCAGTGCTGTTGCGGCGGATACACACTCGGGTCGTCCAGCGGGACCTTGAGCCAGGCGATCATCTCCCGCAACTGGTGATAGGCCCGTAGCCGTTCCTCGTCGCTGTCGGCCCGCTCCGCGGCGGCGATGGGCTCCCAGAGCCGGGGCACCATCACCGGCCCGATCTCCAGCAGCCCGCCGCTGCCGCCGGACGCCCAGCGGGCCAGCACATACCGAACGAGGGCGCCCACCGGGATGTCCAGGCTCCGGGACATCCCGTGCAGCGAGTCGAGAGGTTCGAGCAGACCGTAACCCACCACGTCCGACTTGAAGTTGGCGTGCGGATCGTCGTCGGCCCACTCCCCCTTCCACCGACGCAGCCGTACGACGTCCTGGCCGTCCTCATCGGTCCACACATCACTCGACACGGACATCAGCCTCCTGGGACGGGTCGTGTCCCCTGAGTCTCGACACGGGGCCGAACCCGTCGCAACGGGCTTTCAGGCGGTACGGCGGATCAGCGCCGGCTACGTGGTCCGACCCCCGGCAACGCACTCCTCAGACGGGTCCGCCAGATCAGCCTCGGCTACGGGGTCCGACCCCCGGCAACGCACTCCTCAGACAGTCCGCCGAATCAGCGCCGACTACGCGATCGGACCCCCGGCAACGCACTCCTCAGACGGGTCCGCCAGATCAGCCTCGGCTACGGGGTCCGACCCCCGGCAACGCACT
>NZ_JAVRBF010001095.1:0-258 GCF_032436805.1 Streptomyces sp. P17
CAATTATTCGGTTACGAATTCACATGTCGCCCTGTAGCAACTTATGATATTATCCGTGAAGTGGTAGAAAATGAATTAGATATCCGCTTATTTAACTCATGCAAAGGTTTGGAAGAATTCAAACGATTTTATAAAATGTTCCAATTAGTCCGCTTGATTGAAAGTGGGGAGATGGTCAAACTTACAAAAGATGACCCTGATTTTAAATTAGAACTATCAAAATTCTATGACAAAGTAATGAGCATGCAACACTTAGAT
>NZ_JAVRBF010001096.1:0-257 GCF_032436805.1 Streptomyces sp. P17
CCTGTTCGGCGCGACCGGTGTGTTGTCCTACACGCAGGTCAGCCAGGGCGACGTCGGCGACTGCTATTTCGAGGCCGCGCTTGCCGGACTCGCGCAGCAGGACCCGTCGCTGATCAAGAACATGATCACGGTCAACTCCAACGGGACCTATACGGTCGATTTCGCGGGCGCCAACGGCACGCGCGATTATGTCACCGTGAATTCTGATCTCGCCTACATGAACGGCTACCGGTACGCCTCCGGCTCGACGCTCATGT
>NZ_JAVRBF010001097.1:0-257 GCF_032436805.1 Streptomyces sp. P17
GCCGCGCGGATCGGCCTGCGCATGCTGGCGGTGCGCCCCGATCGGCTGATCGAGAAATATCTCGGCTCGACCGGCAGGAATATCGGCGCGTTGTTCGATGCGGTTGCGCCCTACAAGGAAGGCGATTCCTTCGTGCTGTTTCTCGACGAGTTCGATGCCGTCGCCATCACCCGCAAGGAGGCCGAGCGGTCGGCGGCCGAGGAGCGCAACGCCTGGGTCAACACGCTGCTGCAGCGGATCGAGCAGCATGACGGATT
>NZ_JAVRBF010001098.1:0-257 GCF_032436805.1 Streptomyces sp. P17
TCTTGTCTTCCTTATAGGCGATGTAGATGTGAAAGTGACGCAAGATGTTCATACCCAGCAGCATTGCCTGCTGCGTCTCGTCCGCCCTTCGTCCCGCCAAATGCGAGCCGGTTTCTGGCGTAGCCGCCTCCGTGGCCACCTGCTTGAGGAAGTCCGGCATGATGTCGATGTCAGTGTGACTCACGGCGATACCCTCGACGGCCAGCGTGTCGAAGACGTGATGGTAAGTGGTCGCCGCAGAGCGCGTGGCAAGCGTG
>NZ_JAVRBF010000222.1:0-634 GCF_032436805.1 Streptomyces sp. P17
GGCCTGACTCATCCGCCACCGCGAAATGGATGGGAGCGCCCACCTTCGAGTTCGGTTCAGCCGTGATCGGCAACACCTCGCCATTGTTCGGCGTGCGGATGAAATCCTCACGAACCCGCATCAGCTCCTGCAACGGGCCGCGCCTGATCATCTCTTGGAGCGGCGCGTAAATGTTGTCGGTCTGATCCTCAGCCGTCGCCAACAGTTGGATGCGGGACACCGGCCGCGGAATACCCATCGGCTCACCCGCATCGTAGGCGTAGACGAACCCGCAACCGCAGCCATGATCGACACACCGATACCGCTCGCCACCAACAGCCCAGCCAGCGAAAATGCACGGCCCGACAGCCTCGAACGGGATCAGCGACGCAGCCCACGGCGACTTCCCCGTCTTCTGCGGCCCCACCACCTGCGAACGGCGATACTGGAACGCTGGCGCACCCACCGGGCGGGCCTGGTTAAACACCGCCTTCGGCTTCACCCTGTAATGGTTGAGTGTGCACCACAACTGCCAGCCGTCATGCACAAACGGCTCACCCATCGACCAGCCGTCAGCGACCAGGCAGTGGGCCTCGATCCAGTCAGCAGACAGATACCCCAGAGTTGGCCACGCAACCGACCAGTCATCGTCAGG
>NZ_JAVRBF010001099.1:0-257 GCF_032436805.1 Streptomyces sp. P17
CACGCGCGCATAACTGGTTCAGCGAAAACTGGCCGCCTGACCTCGAATGGCCGCGCGACGTTCCGCGGCCAAACCGCTCGAAGGAGGCCGCATGAACGCGCCGTTCAATCTGCCTGAAATCGCTTTTGAACACGGGTTCATCCGTTGCGTGGCGGCGCATCGGGTGACGGGCGGGGGCGGCTGCATCGCCCCCGCCCCCATCACCGCCGATTGCGCAGGGAGACGAGGATGAACAAGGCACAACTCTGGACCCGCTT
>NZ_JAVRBF010001100.1:0-257 GCF_032436805.1 Streptomyces sp. P17
GTGTCAGGGGAACATTTGAATGTAGAAGTTATTGATTCTTTAGCTAAGCTCAACGAAATTAATCGTCTTGCTCCATTTAGATTGAATAATAATCCTAACAGCGGTGACTTTAGGCTTGGTATAGACATTCTTGAATCAGTAATTGCTTTACTTAGCACCGGTGCAGGTCATCAAAGCACTAAAAATAATTTAATAGACTTAGGTTGGTCCCTGTTAAACAAACTATATAGTTTTTCATTTGATAGATTAGTGGACTC
>NZ_JAVRBF010001101.1:0-257 GCF_032436805.1 Streptomyces sp. P17
GCAAACGCGGCCAGCTGTCCGACCGGCCCGGCGCTGGTCGCGATCTTCAGTGGCTCGTCGGCCAGGGCTACTCCAGTCAAGGCTGCTTCAGTCAAGGCCGCGCCGGTCAAGGCCAGCGACAGGCCGAGCGCCTGCGCCAGACGCAAAAGTCTCTTCATCGTCTCAAGTCCGTTTCTTGTTGTAGTTTCCGATCAGGCCGCCTTGCGGGTGCTGCCTGCATCCGCCTGCGCCAGCGCCTGGATGAGATCGGCCAGGAT
>NZ_JAVRBF010001102.1:0-257 GCF_032436805.1 Streptomyces sp. P17
TTCCAGTTGGGGATTTCTCGGCCGTAGTACGGGTTGACCTCGCCGACGGAAATCACGCAGTCACGTACGCGCATCCGGCCGTCAGCGTCGAAGCTTCGGGCGGACTTCTTGTCGAAAGCGTAGTTGGCCGTTGCGTTCACCATGCGCGCGATGTTACCAGCGTTTCAGGGTTGTGCAAGCGCAGCGTGTTGACAGGCGGTTTGCGTTACGGTAGTGTGCCTGTACCACTACACAAATGGAGCAGACCGTGAGCACCT
>NZ_JAVRBF010000223.1:0-745 GCF_032436805.1 Streptomyces sp. P17
TTATGAAAATTTTGATGCGGTATCTACTAGTATCGAAGGAGATTACAATTTTTTCTTGAAAAACTATACTGATAAACCACTTATTCCTTACAAACATGCTTCTAGTATATCTCTTGAAGATGCTGCTGTATTACCAGAAGATAAAGAAAATTCTGTAATTATTGGTAATAGCGGTGACCCGTCTAATCAGCACTTAGATATTATTCAAGCGATAAATAATAAAGCTGATAAAGAAAGTTTTAGCTATATACTGCCCATGGCTTATAATATGGCGCCTGGTTATTTGGATAATATCAAAAATGCACTCCTAGATGCTGGTGTCTATAAAAAGTGTTCTTTTATAGAGCAGATGCTGCCGCCTCAGGAATATTTTTCAATTGTTGCTAAGTCAAAGGGAATGATTACGGCTCATAATAGACAGCAAGCTGTAGGAAATATCTCGGCGTCACTTTACTTTGAAAATTTTACTGTTTTAAGAGAGAGGTATTTTGTTAGAGGTGAGTATCATGCCGGTAGTGTGTGGGAAAATTTAAAGAAAAAGGGAGTAGAAGGTGTGTTCTCATTCGAGGAGTTTTATGCGGCGAATAAGATTTCTGATTTCCTTGATTTCGAAAAAAGTGGGAAAAACAAGGAAATAATAAAGAGTGAGTTCGATGGAGGAAATTATTTAAATGCTATTAAAGAAATGGAGGATAGAATAGAGAATCTCTAGTTGTATATTTGTTTGAAAGGTTTTTCCACCGTC
>NZ_JAVRBF010001103.1:0-257 GCF_032436805.1 Streptomyces sp. P17
GCATGAACGAGGCGACCTCCGCGACACACGACTGCTTGCGGATCACGGTCATGGCCCGCTTCACGTTCTGATCCAGGTCCTCGCGGGTTTGCCCCGACACGCCGATGACCATGACGGTGCTGAACACCTTCTGGTTGGACTGCTCCAGCTCGGCGCGCAGATCCTTGGCCTCGGTGGATGCCTCTTGCAGCTTGTGGGGGATCAGATCCTCGCTGTAGCCCTGCTTTTGGGCCTTCTTCTGCTCGGCGATCGTCTGC
>NZ_JAVRBF010001104.1:0-257 GCF_032436805.1 Streptomyces sp. P17
GGGGGTAGTAGATCAGCGGCTTGTCATAGACCGGCAGCAACTGCTTTGACGTCGCAAGCGTCAGCGGATGCAGCCGCGTCCCGCGGCCCCCGGCCAGAATGATTCCCTTGCGATTCATGCATCCATGCTCTTGGGTCGCCGGCCGGATGGCGGCCGTGCTGGTCTCGTTAGCATGCGGCCGGGCATAAACAAATGGGATTCCCAGCACAAATCCAGCACTTGCAATGGGTTAACGCGGTTGCCGGCCAAGCCTTGCC
>NZ_JAVRBF010001105.1:0-257 GCF_032436805.1 Streptomyces sp. P17
GGTTGAGTTCGCGCACCCGCTCGGCCGTGGTCAGCGCAGTGCTGGCGGCGACCTCAGCGGCGGCGACAGCGGCTTCGGCGGCGCGGACGCTGTCGGTCAGGTCATCGGGGTCAAGCTCGGCCAGCACATCCCCTGCCTTCACCCGGTCGCCAAGATCGGCGGGCCGCGCGATCAGCCGGCCAAGGGTCTGAAACCCCAGCATGACTTCATTCGGGGCGCGGATCGTGCCCGGAATACCGCGCGCGCCTGCGGTCTGG
>NZ_JAVRBF010001106.1:0-257 GCF_032436805.1 Streptomyces sp. P17
CGCTGGTCCTCATCAAGACCATCCAGCGCACCGCTTTCGCCGAGCCAACTCATCACGTCGATCTCCCAATCGTCCATCTCCACGCGCTGCAGCGGATGTTCGGCGGACAGACCGTTTTCATAGAAGCCGAACTTACGGCGCGCGACCTCTAGGCCTTCGCGCTGTGCCACAACCTCGAAAGCGTCGAGCTTCTTGATCGCTGCGCGGATGGAGTTGGCGCAGGGAATCGGCAGTGGTGATTTCCCGTCCAATTTGCG
>NZ_JAVRBF010001107.1:0-257 GCF_032436805.1 Streptomyces sp. P17
GCCTATTACAATCGGTGATTATGATCCAGTTTTGTTTATTTCCAATTCGGAAACAGGCGCATGGTGCCGTTATACCAATTGGGACGCTCGCGCTATGTGCGTATTCCAAGGTGAAATGTATTTTGGCGGGCCTAATGGCGAAGTGTTCAAAGCTAATGTAACCGGCATGGACAACGGCTCTGTTTACACCGGCGTCTATATTCCATTGTTTGACGATCTTGGTTCGCCAGCCAATCTGAAAATTCCAAAGATGGGGC
>NZ_JAVRBF010001108.1:0-257 GCF_032436805.1 Streptomyces sp. P17
CGGGGCTGGCAGGGCGACAACCTGAGATAGAATTCTATAACTTGCGCTCTGCGCTGGCAAGATAAATCGTAGTGCTGACGATGTCGCAGCAAGCGCATCAGACATGCAGGCGATGGCATCGCGGCTTCCCGCAGTTTCGAAAAGCAGATGCTTGGATTGTCGAAATAGTTTGTTCATCCTGCGCGGTTCTCGCACTGCAATGGGCGCGCCTATGCACTGAGATGGTGATTGAGCAGGCATTTTGTTGTCGTTGCATG
>NZ_JAVRBF010001109.1:0-257 GCF_032436805.1 Streptomyces sp. P17
TCTTTCGGAGGCTTTGTTTCCGCTATGTATACAGCAGAAAACGAAATTGTTGGTGCTGTTGTGGTCAATGAAACAGGCATGAAATCGTACATTCCGGAAAACATATTGGTGTACATTGCTACACACGCCCAACACAGAGGAAAAGGACTGGGCAAGCAATTGATGCAGCATGTGATTGATACGGCCCATGGAAGTATTGCACTGCATGTAGAGCCGGATAATCCAGCTAAACATCTTTACGAAAAACTTGGATTCAC
>NZ_JAVRBF010000224.1:0-744 GCF_032436805.1 Streptomyces sp. P17
GTTACCAGCCGGCTTGCTTCTCCAATCAGATAACGATGATTATGCCTCGGAACTCATCCCCACGCACGACGCGGATCGGGTGAACATTTTGGGTGAAGTTGTCTGGTGGGGGCATACAGTGGGGGGGGGGAGCGATGGCACGTTGCGCTGAATGCGAGAAGCGAGTTTGGGCGCTGGACCTGCGTCAGGGCTTATGTCCGGAGTGCTACAATAAGGGAGTCGCCGCTCAGCCGGACGCCACACGGAAGCTCGAGCGGGGCGCCGCTGACACCCAAGGTGCTTCAGCCGCGATTGTTCTGACGACGGAACAAACGATCGACCGGGTTGTAGAGCGTCTCGGCATCATCGCGGCCGAGAGAGTTTATGGCCTCAACATTCTGAAAGATATAGCTACCGGCCTCAGGGATACATTCGGCGGCGCCAGTGGGGCGATGGAGAAAGCACTGCGGGAGGCGCGCCGCGATGTTCTGGATGATCTCCGCCGCCAAGCCGCGGAGATGAAAGCAGACGCAGTCATTGCCCTGCGAATCGAACATGCCGAGATGTCTGGCGGTGCGCTGGGTGGCTCAAAAAGCATGTTAATGGTGGTAGCTTCCGGCACTGCTGTGAGGGTGCGACCTGAAACCGAAAACACTCAAATTAGCCCATAGCTATGCATTCAACGCATGGCTATGGGCGCTCAACGATTTCGACAGCGCCGCACGGAGCGGATTTCGGGCCGGTTTTTTTGACGCAAAAGGCCGG
>NZ_JAVRBF010001110.1:0-257 GCF_032436805.1 Streptomyces sp. P17
CCCGCGAGCCGTACGAGCGCACCCGGCTCTTGCTGCAGAAGCTGGCCGCGCCGCTGAAGGCGACCCCGCTTCGCATCGTGATCACGGGCCATACCGCCTCGGGCTTCGTGTCGCCGCGCACCGGCTACGACGGGTTCGATCTCTCGGCCGATCGCGCCAACACCGTGCGCCAGATCCTGCAGCGCGAAGGGCTGCCGACCGGACACATCTTCTCCGTGTCGGGGAAAGCCGACACCCAGCCGCTGTTTCCCGACGAT
>NZ_JAVRBF010001111.1:0-257 GCF_032436805.1 Streptomyces sp. P17
CGGCACCGTCTTGGGCTAATATTCGCAGGCTAGAGACTACTGACAGGAATATGGCGGGTCCGGGTGGAATCCTAAACGATCCCACCACGTCAATTGCTGCTCGCCTTAATCTGCTGCGAGACAACGATACTACCCTAGGGAAGTCGGTTGCTGCTGTTAATGCACGTCAGGATGCTGCTGACACAGCGATTGCAGACATTCAAGGACAAGTTCTAAATGCACCTGGCACGCTATCCGATCTAGAGAATGGTGCTGCG
>NZ_JAVRBF010001112.1:0-257 GCF_032436805.1 Streptomyces sp. P17
GAGCTGCTGCATGAAATGCTGCCCGAGGCCTCGATCGGCGTAATGATCAATCCGGGCAGCATTTCATGCAGCAGCTCGAGCCGCTTCGCTTCCAGCGAAGCACCAATCATGCTGATGCCAGTGACCTTGCCCTGGCCCCGGGTGAGAGTGGTGACGAGCCCGGCCTTGACCGGGTCGGCGGCAGTAATGAAGACGATCGGGATGGTCGACGTCGCGGCCTTGGCGGCGCGACCTGGATCACTGCCGCCGGCGGCGAT
>NZ_JAVRBF010001113.1:0-256 GCF_032436805.1 Streptomyces sp. P17
CGCGGCTTGCTGTGGCAGTGATATTGGCAAACCGCGTGGCTATTAATGGGTTAGTTCATACGAGCCAGCACTCGATTTCCACGGCGCAAGAAGTTTTTCGCGGCTTGCTCTACGTTAGACTTTCCGTAATCCAGATGCTGCATCTCTTCACTAAACAGCTCCATTAATTGAGCGTTATCGGTATAAGTTGTTGGTAAGACTACTTGAGGCAGTTGCTGGGCTTGCTCATAGCCTAGGAAAGACAAACTCTCTTTCT
>NZ_JAVRBF010000083.1:0-24548 GCF_032436805.1 Streptomyces sp. P17
GCCTTCGTCCGGCACGCCGAGGGCACGCACCGAACACCGCGGGCACCGCACAGGACTTTCAAAACACCCCCTAGCCCGCCCACAACCACAGCATGATTCAGGCTCGGCTTGATTCAGGATTTACTGTACTGTTGGGGTATGGAGATGAGTCACCCTGGCGGCCCCGCGGTCGCCGTGAGCGCCGCCGCGCTGGCCCGGGTCGGGACCGCGCTGGCCGACGAGAACCGGCGCCGGCTGATGCTGGCCCTGCTGCAGGCACCCGCCTACCCCTCGGATCTCGCCGAGACCCTGGGGATGACCCGGGGAAACGTGTCGAACCACCTGTCGTGTCTGCGCGGCTGCGGTCTGGTCCGCACGGTCTCCGTCGGCCGGCGGGTCCGCTACGAACTGGCCGACCCGAAACTCGCGCACGCCCTCGCCGCCCTGGCCGCCCTGGTCCTGCTCGTCGACTCCGAGGCCGCCGCCGACCAGGCATGCGCCCCGGACGACTACGCCTGCCCCGCCGACGAGGGCACGCCGAACACCACGACCCAGGAGGCCCTTCATGGCTGACGCGTGCTGCGGAACCGACACGCCCACCCCGTCCCCTTCCGCCGCCGAGCCGGCCGCGCCCCCGGCCGCCGTCTGGCAGGTCCGCGAACTCCAGGCGGCCGCCGCCTCCGGCGCCCTGCTCCTGGCCTCCCTCTTCCTGCCCGCCCCCTGGGACACGGCCGGCGAGCTGGCCGCGCTGCTCGTCGGCGCGGCCACCTTCGTCCCCGGCACCCTGCGCGGCCTGCTGAAGGGGCGCCTCGGGGTGGGGCTGCTGATGACCATCGCCGCCGTCGGCGCCGTCGCCCTCGGCGAGTACGGCGAGGCCGCCACCCTGGCCTTCCTCTTCTCCATCGCCGAGGGCCTCGAAGGCTACGCCGTCGCCCGCACCCAGCACGGCCTGCGCGCCCTGCTCGACCTGGTCCCCGCCACAGCCACCGTGCGCCGCGGCACCACGGAGACCGAGGTGGCCGTCGCCGGTCTCAGGGTCGGCGACATCCTGCTGGTCAAGCCGGGAGAGCGCATCGCGACCGACGGCGTCGTCTCCGCCGGGCGCAGTGCGCTGGACACGTCCGTGGTCACCGGTGAGTCCGTGCCTTCGGAAGTCGGCCCCGGCGGCGAGGTGTTCGCCGGCTGCGTCAACGGCGCCGGCGCCCTGGAGATCACCGTCACCGCGACCGCCGAGGACAACTCCCTCGCCCGCCTCGTCCACATCGTCCACGAGGCCCAGGAACGCAAGGGCGCAAGCCAGCGTCTCGCCGAGAAGTTCGCCAAGCCCCTCGTGCCCGGCGTCCTCGTGCTCGCCGCGCTGATCGCGGTCCTGGGCAGCCTCTTCGGCGACCCCGGCGTGTGGATCGAACGCTCCCTGGTCGTCCTGGTCGCCGCCGCCCCGTGCGCCTTCGCCCTCTCCGTTCCCGTAGCGGTCGTCGCCGCCATCGGCGCCGCCTCCAAGGCAGGCGTCCTGGTCAAGGGCGGGGCCGCAGTCGAGGCCCTGGGCAAGGTCAAGGTGGTCGCCCTCGACAAGACCGGCACCCTCACCCGCAACGAACCCACAGTGATCGACGTCGTCCCGGTCGCCGGCACGGACCGCGCCCGGGTCCTGGCGGTGGCCGCCGCGCTGGAAGCCCGCAGCGAGCACCCGCTCGCCGCCGCGATCCTCGCCGCCGTCGACGCCCAGGCACTGACCCCCGGCGACGACGTCGAAGCCGTCCCCGGCAACGGCCTCACCGGCACCGTGAACGGCGCCAAGGCCCGCCTGGGCAAGCCCGGCTTCATCGAACCCGGCCCCCTGGCCGACGACGTCGGCCGCCTCCAGGACGCCGGCGCCACCGTCGTCCTCGTCGAACACGACCGTGCCCTGCTCGGCGCCGTCGCCGTCCGCGACGAGATCCGCCCCGAGGCCGCCGAGGCCATCACAGCCCTGCGCGGCCAGGGCATCAAGGTCGTCATGCTCACCGGCGACAACGCCCGCACCGCCGCCGCCATCGGCGCCGCCGCCGGCATCGACGACGTACGCGCCGAACTCCTCCCGCAGGACAAGGCACGCATCGTCACCGAACTCCAGGCCCACGGCCCCGTCGCCATGGTCGGCGACGGCATCAACGACGCCCCCGCCCTGGCCACCGCCGACGCCGGCATCGCGATGGGCGCCATGGGCAGCGACGTCGCCATCGAGGCCGCCGACATCGCGCTCATGGGCGAGGACCTGCGCCGCCTGCCCGACGCGATCGCCCACACCCGGGCAGCCCGCCGGGTGTTCACCCAGAACCTGCTGATGTCCGGCGGCATCCTCATCGCGCTCGTGCCCTTGGCCGCCACCGGCGTCCTGGGCCTCGCCACCGTGGTCGCCAGCCACGAACTCGCCGAGGTCCTCGTCATCGGCAACGGCATCCGCGCCGGACGCAAGAAGCACCTGCCCGCCCACACCGCGCTGCGCGCAGCACACAAGTCCCTTACCCGCGTCCGGATCCCGGACCAGCCGACAGCCAAGACCGTCGACACCGCCACGGCTGCCAAGGTGCTGCTTCCCCTGAGCGCATCCGCAACGTCTCCCGCCCCAAAGGCCGGTGGGGGCTGCTGCGACGGCTGCAACAGCTGACCCTCTCCTCGCACCGAGGACGCCGGGCAGCGAGGCGGTCTGGGCACGCCGCTCAGACCGCCTCGCTCGACCTGGCCCAGGACAGACCACAACAGCACAAGCCGGCGAACGCCTGGGCCACCCCACCCCGCCCAGCTGTGCCACATCCTCGCGGCGCAGGCCCGGGACCCGGCGCCGCCCGTACGAGGGCAGGCCGACCTTCTCGGGCCGGATGCGGGCGCGGCGCGTGCGCAGGAAGTCTCCCAGTTCCCCGTCCATGCCCTCGATCGTAGGTGCCGGGGCCGGGCTGAACCTGGTTCTGTCAGACCCAGGTTCAGCTCAGCCCTGGGTACGGCCGCGGCGGGCGCGCAGGGTGGTCGGTGCCGCCGGGGAGACGCCCCGGGCGCCACCGAGGGAGCACGCGATGTCGTACGAGAATCTGGCCGGCCGTACCGCCGTCGTCACCGGGGCCGCCAGTGGGATCGGCGAGGCCGTCGCCGTCCTGCTGGCCGGGCAGGGGGCGCGGGTGGCGCTGCTGGCCCGGCGCGGGGATCGTCTCGATGCGCTCGCCGGGAAGATCCGGGCCGACGGGGTGAGGCGCTGGCCGTGGTGGCGGACGTGACCGGCGAGGCGTCCGTGGCCGCGGCCGTGGGGCGGGTCCACGCGGCGTACGGGGCCGCCGGCCTGGTGGTCAACTCCGCCGGGGTCATGTTCCCGAGCCCGATCGAGGCCGGGGACACGGCGGCCTGGCAGCGGATGACCGACACCAATGTGAGCGGCGTGCTCAGCGTGACCCGCGCCTTCACGGCGGATCTGGTGGCAGCGGCCGCCGACGGCCGTGCCGCGGACCTGGTGAGCATCTCCTCCATCGCCGCGCATCTGACCTTCCCGAACTACGCGGTGTACGGCGCCCCCAAGGCCGCGCTGACCCACCTCTCGCAGTCCCTGCGCACCGAGCTGGGGCCGAAGGACGTACGGATCACCAATGTGGAGCCGGGGTTCACCGAGAGCGAGCTGCGCGACCATGTCACCGCCCCGGAGCGGGCCGATGAGCTGGACGCCATGGTCGCGGCGGTGGGCATCCTGACCTCCGAGGAGGTCGCGGACCTGGTGGCGTACACCGTGAGCCGGCCGCGTCATGTCAATCTGCGCCAGGTGATGGTGCTGCCGACCCGGCAGGCCTGAGGCCCGCCCGGCTCAGTCCTCCCAGTCGCTGTCCTTCTGGGACTTGCGCCGGCGCCGGAACAGGTCCGGGTGGGTGCGGGCCGCCTGGACCACGTTCACCCCGACGATGCCCGCCCAGGCGACCAGCAGTCCGGGCAGATGGGCCACCCCGCCGCCGATGCCGGACAGCGGGATCGCCAGGACCAGCGAGACGATGCCGAAGCCGAAGCGCTCGCCCCAGGAGTCCGTCGGCTTCGGTGACCGGGAGCCCCGGGCCACCACCATCTGCTGCTCGGCGAGCTGCCGGCGCACCCGGCGCTCCACCGCCCCGTCGATGCGCTGGTCGACCTTCTCCAGGAACGAGTCGACCAGCGCGGACTCGTACTCGTCGCCCAGTTCCCTGCGTGCGTGCAGGGTGGCGTTGAGTTCCTTCTTGATCTCGGTGTCCCGCGCGTCCATTCCCGTCATACGGACAACGGTAGGGAGGCCGGGCGGTCGGGGCACTGGGGATATCCCCCCTGTTCGACCTCGGGTCCTCAGGCTGTCAGCCCGTGCTGCTTCGCGTACGCGTTCGCCACGTCCTCCGGGTCCTCCTTGTCCTTGTCCACCTGGCGGTTGAGCTCGGTGAGCTGGGCCGTGGTGAGGACGTTGCCGAGTTCGGCGAGGGCCTTGCGGACCGTGGAGTCGGCCTTGCGGTCGGCGATCAGGGGGACGATGTGCTGGCCGGGGATCAGGTTCTTCGGGTCCGACAGCACCACCCAGTCGTTCGCGACGATGTCCGTGTCCGTGGTGAAGAGGTTCGCCACGTCCACGTCGCCCTTCTTCAGGGCGCCCTTGACCAGCGGGCCCGAGGAGTCGAGCGACTTGAACTCCTTGAACTCCACGCCGTAGACCTCCTTCAGGCCCACCGCGCCGACCTCGCGCTTCTTGACCTCCGGGGCCGCGCCGATGACCAGCTTGCCGTTCCGCTTCTTCAGGTCGGCGAGGGAGGCCAGGCCGTACTTCCGCGCGGTCTCCCGGGTGACGACGAAGGCGTCGGAGTCCTCGGCCATGCCGTACGGCAGCACCTGGAGTCCGGCGGGCAGGGCCATGGCGAGGGCGTTCTGCATCTCGCCCTCCTCCGTCGCCGTCGCCTTCGGGGCGACGTAGTGCAGCAGGGCGCCCTGGTACTCGGGGAGCAGATCGATGTCGCCGCCCCTGATGGCGGGGATGAGGATCTCCCGGGTGCCGAGGTTGGGGCGGACGTTCACCTTCACGCCGGCCGCCTCCAGTACGGCGGCGTACAGGTACCCCAGCACCTGGTTCTCGGTGAAGTTGGCGGTGCCGATGGTGATGCCGTCCTTGCTGGAGCCGCCGCCACCGGAGGTGGTGCCCTCGTTGTCGAGGGAGGTGATGCCGCTCGCGCAGGCGGTCAGGGCGGGGACGGAGGCGGCCGCGAAGAGGCCGCCGAGGAGGGTGCGTCGGTTCATCGAGGGGTCCCTAGGCAGTGTGGATGGGGGTCCCCCCGCGCGAGCGCTGTCGAGCGTGGGGGAGGAAGAGGAAGCGCTGGAGGGCGGCGAGGGAGAGGTCCAGGGCTACGGCGATCACGGCCACCAGCACCGCGCCGCCCAGCACCTGCACCAGGTCGCGCTGGGCCAGGCCGTCGAAGACGTAGCGGCCCAGGCCGCCGAAGGAGACGTACGCGGCGATCGTGGCCGTGGCGACGACCTGGATGAGCGCGAGCCGCAGGCCCGTCATGATCAGGGGGAGGGCGAGGGGCAGTTCCACCTGGAAGAGGACCTGGTGGCCACGCATGCCCTGGCCCTTGGCCGCGTCCTTCACGTCCGGGTCGACGGCCGTCATGCCCGCGTAGGTGTTGGTGACGATCGCCGGGACCGCGAGGGCGACCAGGGCGACGTACACCGGCGTCATGGACAGGCCGCTGGCCAGGAAGACCAGCACGACCAGGCCGACGGTGGGCAGGGCGCGGCCGAAGGACGCCAGGTTGATCGCGAGGAACGCGCCCTTGCCGGTGTGCCCGATCAGCAGGCCGAGCGGGAGACCGATCGCGGCCGCGATGAGGGTGGCCAGGAGCGAGTACTGGAGGTGTTCGGTGAGGCGCTGGCCGATGCCGTCGGGGCCGGTCCACTGCTCGCCGCTGGTCAGCCAGTCGCCGAGGTTCTTCAGGAGTTCGTACATGTCAGGCTCGCCTCCTGCGCCAGGGGGTCAGCACGTACTGGAGGGCGACCAGGGCCGCGTCCGCGACCACCGCCAGGAGCAGGGTGAGGACCACTCCGGCGATCACCGGGGTCGGGAAGTTGCGCTGGAAGCCGTCGGTGAAGAGCTGGCCGAGGCCGCCGTCGCCGATGTAGGTCGCGACCGAGACGAGCGAGATCGACATGACCGTCGCGATCCGGACGCCCGCCATGATCACGGGGAGGGCGAGGGGGAGTTCGACCGTGAGGAGGGTGCGCAGGGGACGGGTGCCCATGGCCTTCGCCGCCTCCTTCGTCTTCGCGGGGACCGAGTCCAGCCCCTCGACCGTGTTCCGGAGCAGCACGACCAGGGTGTAGACCGTCAGGCCGATGACGGTGGTGGTCCGGGTCAGGCCGCTGACCGGGAGCAGGAGCACGAAGATCGCGATCGAGGGGATCGTGAAGAGCACGTTCGACAGGCCCAGCAGGAAGCCGCGCAGGGGACGGACCCGGTGGGCCACGACCGCCAGCGGGAGCGAGATGAGCAGGCCCAGCGCGACCGCGCTCAGAGCCGCCTGAAGGTGGGAGATCGTCAGCGTGGTGAGGTCGTCGGTGTGGCCGGATATCCACGACCAGTCGATGGTCATGCGGCCACCCGCGCTTCGGTGTGAGCCCGGCCCGCGTGCTCGTGGATGTCGTCGCGCGAGGAGACGCCGGTGAGGACACCGTCGGCGTCGACGCGGGCGATCAGTCCGGTGGGAGAGGCGAGCGACTCGTTGAGCGCCGACAGCAGGGAGTCGGTGTCCTTCAGCGGTCGTACGGGGAGCTCGGCGTCGTCTCTCGCCCAGTGGAGGGGCTTGCGGGCCTCGTCGAGTACGAGGGTCCAGTCGCCTTGGGGCGCGGGGCCCTGGGGGACCTCGGCGAGGGTCTTCAGCGAGAGCAGCTTCAGACCGCGCTCGGCGCCGAGGAAGTCGGCCACGAAGTCGTCGGCCGGGCGGGCCAGGAGCTCGGCCGGCGTGGCGCACTGGACCAGGTGGCCGCCGGCGCGGAAGACGGCGATGCGGTCGCCGAGCCGTACGGCCTCGTCGATGTCGTGCGTGACGAAGACGATGGTCTTGCTCAACTCCTTCTGGAGCCGCAGCAGTTCGTCCTGGAGCTGGGTGCGCACCACTGGGTCGACCGCGCCGAACGGCTCGTCCATGAGCAGTACCGGCGGGTCGGCGGCGAGGGCGCGGGCGACGCCCACGCGCTGCTGCTGGCCGCCGGAGAGCTGGTGCGGGTAGCGCTTGCCGGCCTCGGCGGACAGGCCGACGGTCTCCAGCAGCTCGGCCGCGCGGGACCGCGCCCTGCGGCGGCCGTGGCCGAGCAGCAGCGGCACGGTGGCGATGTTGTCCAGCACCGTGCGGTGCGGGAAGAGGCCGGCCTGCTGGATGACGTAACCGATGGAACGGCGCAGCTCGGCGGCGTCCTGCTCGGTGACGTCCTTGCCGCCGACCCGGATGGTGCCGGAGGTCGGCTCGACCATCCGGTTGACCATCCGCAGGGTGGTCGTCTTGCCGCAACCGGAGGATCCGACGAGGACGGTGACGCCGCCTTCCGGCAGGTCGAGGGTGAGATCGTGAACTGCTGTCGTGCCGTTGGGGAAGCGCTTGTGGACCGCGTCGAACTGGATCATGAGTTGTCCCTTGCCCGGCTGTATAACGTCATGCAGAGTTCTCTGTAGCTGAATAAGTTGTCAACGGGTTGGTGTAAATCCGAAGTAACGGCTGACCGGCAGGCAAGATCAGGTGTCCGGATTGAGGGGAGTTTGGGCTTTATGTCGTCTCGGATCGTGGACGGGTCATCGGTCGTGGACACCGGGTCGGTGCTCCTCGACGGCCGTGGACTCTCCGTCGCGGACGTCGTGCGCCTGGCGGACGGGGCCGTGACGCCGGTCCCGGAGGACGAGGCGATGAAGCGGGCCAGCCGCTCCTGGGACGCCGCCCGGCAGATCGCCGCGACGGGGCGCGTCTACGGCCGCTCGACCGGCGTCGGCGCCAACCGGAACGAGGACGTGCCCACCGAGGCAGCCGCCGGACACGGCCTGCGGCTGCTGCGCAGCCACGCCGGCGGCATCGGCGAGGAACTCCCCGCGCGGCAGGTCCGGGCCATGCTCGCCGTCCGCGCCAACCAGCTCCTCGCGGGCGGCGCGGGGCTCAGGCCCACCGTCGTCACGGCCCTGTGCGAGGCGCTGGAGAGCGGGGCGCATCCGGTGGTCAACGAGTTCGGCTCGGTCGGCACGGGGGACCTGGCGGCGCTGGCGCAGGTGGGGCTCGCGCTGGCAGGGGAGCACCCGTGGCGGGGGCCGGACGGTGCGGTGGCGCGGCCGGAGGGTTCCGGGGCCGGTGCGGGCGGGCCGGCGCGCTCGGCTGCCCCCGGCGCGGGCGCCGAGGGGCCCCGGCCCGTGGCCGGCGCCCCCGAGCCGCAGCCCCTCGACAACAACGACGCGCTCGCCCTCATCAGCAGCAACGCCCTCACCCTCGGCCAGGCCGCGCTCGCCCTGCACGAGCTGCGCGGACTCATCGCCGCCACACAGGTCGTCGCCGCGCTCTCCCTCCTCGCCGTCGACGGCTCGCACGAGCCCTACGCCGCTCCCGTCCACGAGGCCCGCCCGCACCGCGGCTCCACCGAAGTGGCGCGCCGTATGCGGGAGTTGATCGGTGCCGCGGACCGGCCCACGCCCCCGCTGGGCCGGATCCAGGACCCGTACGGCTTCCGCTGTCTGCCCCAGATCCACGGCCCCGCGCACGACGCGGCGGACGCGCTGGAGGCGGTGCTCGCGGTGGAGATCAACGCCGCCGCGGAGAACCCGCTCATCGCGGCCGACGACCTGGCCGCCTACCACCACGGCGGCTTCTACCAGGCCCAACTCGCCCTCGCCCTGGACCACTTCCGGCTCGCGGTCACCCAGGTGGCCCGGCTGTCCACCTCCCGCCTGTCCACCCTCAACGAGCCCGCCTACACCCGCCTGAAGCCCTTCCTCGCCGACCAGGAACCCGCCTCCTCCGGCGTGATGATCCTGGAGTACTCCGCCGCGGCCGCCCTCGGTGACCTGCGCGCCTTCTCGGCGCCCGCCTCCCTCGGCCACGCTGTACTCTCCCGGGGCGTCGAGGAACAGGCCAGTTTCGCCTCGCTCGCCGCCCGGCAGACGCTGCGCGCGTGCGGCGCGTACCGTCTCGTCATCGGCTGCGAACTCGTCGCCGCCGTACGGGCGCTGCGCCAGCGCGGCCTCAGGCCCGAGCCGGGACTACCGGCGGGTCGTGCGCTGGAGCTCGCCGAGGCGGTGCTCGACGAGGACCAGGCCGACCGGCCGCTCACGGACGACGTGACGGCGGCGTCCCGGCTGCTCGACCGGTTCACGGAGATCTGGAGGGGGAGCGCGGCATGAGCGCGGACAGGAACACGGGGGACACCCCGGCGGCACGGCTGCAGGCGCTCTTCGAGGGGCACCGGCTGACGCCGACCCAGCGGCGCATCGCGCACAGCATGGTGCGCCGGGCCGCCGACGTGCCCTTCCTCTCCAGCGTCGAACTGGCCGAACTGGCCGGGGTGAGCCAGCCGTCCGTGACCCGCTTCGCCGTGGCCCTCGGCTTCGACGGCTACCCCGCCCTGCGCAAGCATCTGCGGGAGGTCGCGCCCGCCGAGCCGGTGACCGCCCCGGGCTCGTACAACGAGTACCAGCAGGCCGTCGAGGCCGAGATCGAGAACCTGCGGCATCTCGCGGAGCTGCTGGCCGACCCGCGCCCGGTGCAGCGGGCGGGCAGGCTGCTGGCCGCCTCCCGGCCGCTGCCGGTGCTCGGACTGCGCGCGGCGGCCTCCCAGGCGTACGGCTTCGCCTACTTCGCCGCCAAGGTCCACCCGGACGTCCGGCTGCTGAACGAGGGCGGCACGATGATCCACGACCGGATCGACGCCTGCGTCCGGGCCGGCGCCACGGCCCTGCTCTGCTTCGCGCTGCCCCGGCATCCGCGCGAGGTCCTGGACACCTTGGGCTACGCCAAGGAGGCCGGTCTCACGGTCGTGACGGTCGCCGACTCCGCCTTCGCGCCCGTCGCCAAGGCCTCCGACCTGCTGCTGCCCGCGGCCGTCGGCACCGGGCTCGCCTTCGACACCGCGTGCGCCCCGATGCTGCTCGGCCGGGTCCTGCTGGAGGCCATGTGCGACGACCTGCCGGACGCGCAGGCACGGCTTGAGGAGTTCGACGCGCGGGCGGCCGCGCGGGCTCTGTTCGTGGAGTGAGATGTTCCCGTGGCTTCTAAGACAAGTCTCACGTAAGCCCGCTACCCTCCCGCCACTGCGAGTTCGACTTCGAGGCGATTGGGAGGCGGAACGTGGCACGCGGAGGTCAGGGGCTGGCCCGGGTGGCCGTCGTCGTACGGGCCGGAGCGGCACCGCTGTGGTGGCTCGGGGTGTTCGCGGCCGGGATCGGCGTACTGGTGCCGGGTCTGACAGGGCGCCGGATCGGGGTGCTGGCGGGCGCGGCGCTGTTCATCGTCACGACGGCGGTCGTGGCGTACCGGCGGCGCAGGCGCTACGGCGCCCTCATGCGCGGAGCTGCCCGCGCGGGCAAGCACGATGTGCTCCAGGACCGTGCGGTGACCGTACGGAACTGGCGCCGGGGCCATCGCTGGTGGCTCGTACTGGCCTTCGCGGTCGCCCTCGGCAGCGCGTTCGCGGTGCCCGCGGCGGGCGGCATGGTGCTCGCCGGGGCGGGCGCCGGGCTGTGGCTGAAGTCCGCCTGGATCGGCCGGCGCGAACGGGCCGGGGACGAGCTGCTGTGGGTGCGGGTGGACTGGCTCACGGCGGGCGCCGGGCGTCCCGCCGGGAAGGCGGTCAAGGCCTACCGCGGCACGGGCATCGCGGCGGGCGACGCGGCCCCGGGTGGGGCGCGCCGCCGCGCCGACGCGCTGGTCTAGGTCGTCGTCAGACCTCCAGGTCGTGCTCGATCTTCCGCAACTGGTGCCTGGCCATGGCCAGGTTGGCGCGCTTGGCGTCGAGCACCAGGTACAGGAAGAGGCCGTTGCCGCTGCGGCCGCCGATCAGCCGGATCAGGTGGTACTGGTCGGACAGCGTGATCAGGATGTCCTCGATATCGCCCTTGAGGCCGAGGTGTTCCATGGTGCGCATCTTGGCGCGCACGACATCGGTGTTGCCGGCGGCGGCCACGCCCAGGTCGAAGTTCTTGCCGCCGCCCAGGGTGCCCAGGGCCATGCCGCTGGTGTAGTCGACGAGCGCGACTCCGGTCGCGCCCTCGATCGAGGTCAGCGCCTCTTTGAGCGAGGTCTCGGTGTTGGCCATGACGGTGTTTCCTCTCAACTCTCCGTGGTGGTGCGCGGTTGGGGGGTAGGTGCGGTGCGCTGGGTGCGCGGAGCCCTTGCGCGGGGTTTGTTGTCGGCTGCGGCGCCGTCGACCAGCTCCCCGATCCGGGCGGCGGCGCGGCGGCCCTCCAGATGGAGGCGGCCCACGCTGACGTCGTCCTGGGCGAGCAGGGTCAGTACGGCGCCCCGGCCCGCCGCGTACGTCGCCACATAGCCGTCCCTGCCGCGGACGAGCAGTTCGCGCAGCTCGCCGCGGCCGGTGACGTCCGTCAGCCGTACGGCCACGCCCAGCGCGGCGGCGGTGAGGGCGGCGACGCCCTCCGGCTCCACGCCGGGGGTGTCCTCGGCGACGACCAGGCCGTCGACGCTGGCCGCGAGGGAGCCGGTCAGCTGGGGGATACGGGCTCTGAGCCGGTGCAGCTCGTCGAGTATCGGCGCCTCGGCGGCCATCAGATCTCTCCTCTGTCGGTCAAAGCGCCTCCAGCGCATCCCGGACTCTCTTCAGCAGGGCGACGTCGGGGTCGTCGGCCACCAGCCGCTCGGCGGGGACCGTCGGGCCGGGGCGGGTGGGGAGCGGCGGTGGGGCGGGGGCCTGGGGCTCGTACCGGGCACGGGCCGGGGCGTGCCCCAGGGGTGGCTCGGGCGGTGGGGGCTCGGCCTGGGTGGGGACCGGGGGCGGGCCTGCGGGCTTGGTCCGGCTGGGTGTTGAGGTCGGCTCGGGTTGTGGGGGCTTGTGTCGGGCTGGGGGTTCGGGGCGGGTGGGGCCGGGGGTAGGGCCTGTGGGCTTGGTCCGGCTGGGTGTTGAGGCGGGCTCGGGTTGTGGGGTCTTGTGTCGGGCTGGGGGTTCGGGGCGGGTGGGGCCCGGGGGCTTGGTCCGCTTGGGTGTCGGGGGCGGCTCGGGGTCTTGGGGGTGGCCGGGGCGGGTGGGGTCCGGAGGGGCGGGGCGCGGGATGCTGGGGAGGTGGGGTGGGGTGGTTGCCGCGGGTGATCCCAGGGGCTCGGTCGTCGCGGGGGAATCACCCCGCTCCGGCTCCACGGGCCGTGGCGCCAGCACCCCCGCCGCCGCCAGGCGCCGTATGTCCACCAGGGTGTGGAACGCCGGGCGGCCCAGGGCGCGTGCGATGTCCGTCGCCGTGCGTACGCCGTCCAGCAGGGCCACGACCGCTCGCTGGCGGGCGGTGAGCGCCGGGGTGCGGGGCGGGTCGGCGGGAGCGAGGGGCGCACTGTCCGTGCCCGGGTCGGGCCAGATGCGGTGCAGGAGGTCGCGGCGGCGCAGCGTCTCGCGCTCGACGGCGGCCACCGGCACCGGGCGCACGGCACCGAGCCAGTGCCCGGTGCCGTAGCGGAAGCGGCCCGGGGTGCTGCTGGGCGCGAGGGCGAAGTAGGCGGCGTCGTAGAGCGCGCCCAGGTGGCACAGCTCCAGCGTGCCCGGGGCGATCCGGCCGCTGTCGACGAGGAGCCGGGCGGCGCCGTGCCGCTCGTCGGCCCGGGCGACGGCGTCCTGCCAGGCGGTGGTGGAGAGGGTGCCGTGCGCGGTCAGCAGGACGTCCAGACCGGGGGCGGACGGGCTCTCCGCGTGCACCACCCGGCCCTCGGCGAGATACAGCGTGCCGCGCTCGCGCAGCAGAACGCCGGTGGCCCGCTCGGCGGCGAGCCGGCTCAGCATCGGCGAAAGGCCGCGCGGCACCCGCTCGCCCGCCGTGCTCCGGTCCCGCACCGGCAGCCGGGGCGGCGTGGCTCGTAGCGCCGTCATCCCAGTACCAGCCGTCCGGCCAGCTCGCCGAGCCGGATCCGGGCCAGCGCGAGATTGCCCTCCTCACGGCCCAGCCACAGATGCAGGAACACACTGCTGTCGAAGGACGTCCACACGAACCGCAGCACGTGATAGCTGTCCCGGTTGCTGAGGATCAGGTCCTCGACCGGGAGTTCCGCCTCGTCGGAGTCTCCGCCCGGCGCGAACGCCCGGTGCTCGGCGGCCAGCCGGGCCAGCTCCGCCGCCTCCGCCGCGCTCGCCTCCGGATCGCCGCCCGGGGATTCGCCGACCGAGCCCAGGGCAAGACCGCTGGTCCAGTCGACCAGCGCCGCGCCCCGGGCGCCGGGCAGCCGCATGGCCTCCAGCAGACACTCGTCGATTCCGGGCACCGTGGCTCCCCTCCCGCCTCGGGTTCGGCTGAGTAACGCCGAAACTACGCAACGTGTGAGCGACGGGTGAGGGTTCTGGCATTTTCCAGCGGAACATGCGGCTGATGACTAAGGTGGGTCAACTGGCCCTGTATCCCATCCTGTTGAACCGCAGATCCGCCGGAGTGCGTCAAGCGCGCCCGGGTGCGCGGAGGGTGGTGAGGGCGGACGCGTGCGCCCCTCCGGATTCGGCCACGATCGAGTCGAGGCTCTGCGGCTCCCGCACCGTCGCGAAGGCGACACCCCCGGAGCCGTCCGGCGCGAAGCCGTAAACACCGGGCCGGGACAGGGAGTTGTACGCGTAGTGGTGCGCGAAGTAGTACGCGCCCGTGTCCAGCGCCGCCACCAAGTCCCCCTGCTCCAACGGCGGCAGTGCCCGCGCCTCGGCCAGCAGATCACCCGCGAAGCAGGCCGGCCCGGCCACGTCCTGGACCACGTCGGCCCCCGTCTTGGGCCGCCCCTTCTCGTCGTACGCGGCGATCCTGAGCGGCCAGGCCCCCGGCGCGTACACCGTCCGCGTCGCCACCTGCACGCCCGCGTGCGTCACCGCGACCGGCCGCCCGCCCGCGCTCTTGGTGTACTCCACCCGAGCCAGCACCGTCCCGTGCTTGGCCAGCACCGACCGCCCGAACTCGGTCACCAGGCCGTACCGCCCGTCGAACAGCCCCGGCACCGCCTCGCTCAGCAGCCGTGCGTACTGCGCGTACGTCGGTGTCATGGCGTCCGAGGCGAAGTTCACCGGCAGCCCGCCGCCGATGTCGACCGTGTCGATCTGCTGCCGTCCGATCCGCGCGTTGATCTCCTCGGCCAGCGCGTACGTCTCCGCCACACCCCGCGCCATCAGCGACAGCGGCACGCCCTGCGACCCGGTGTGCGCGTGCAGCCGGGTCAGCCACGGCCGGTCCAGATACGCCCCTACGACCCACTCCCGCGCCCCGTCGTCGCGCAGCGCCACCCCGAACTTCGAGGTCGCCGTCGCCGTCGACAGCGCCTCGATGGCACCGGCGCCCACCTGCGGATTGACCCGGATCCCGAGCGGGGAGCGGCTCGGCGCGGACTTCATCAGGGCGTCGATACGGGACAGCTCCTGCGGATTGTCGGCGTTGACCGCGATCCCGAGCGCGAGTGCCTCCCTCAGCTCGGCCGGTGTCTTCGCGGGCGAGTCCAGCACCGTACGCTCCGGCGGCAGCCCCGCCGCCCGCGCCAGCGCCAGCTCGCCCGGGCTCGCCACCTCGGCGCCGATCCCCGCCTCGTGCAGCAGCCGCAGCACCGGCACCAGCGGGGTCGCCTTGACCGCGAAGGCGTGCAGCATTGGGGTGCCGGGCGCGGTCACCGCGTCGAACGCCGCCCGCAGATCCGCCGCCGACTCCCGGATGCCGGTGACGTCGAGCAGGCCCACGATGGGGGAGTCCGGCCCCAGCAGCCCCTGCTCCACGGCGGCCCGCACCGCCCCGTCCCGGCGCGCCGCCCGCTCGCCGTCGCCCGTTCGCCCGTCCTTGACGCTCTCCACCGCATCCCCCGTCGTGTCGTTCCCCGAGACCACGTATCCAGACAAACATCCGCAGCGCGGCCGCGCTGGCGCACGGACGTATTGACTAGCTCTATTCAGAACGCCAGGATGTGAATAACGACAGCAACAATCCGGCAGCACCATCCGCTAGGAGGCAGACCATGTCAGGACCCCGCCCCGTACGAGCGCCGCGCGGTACGGAACTGAGTGCCCTGGGATGGCAGCAGGAAGCCGCCCTGCGGATGCTGCAGAACAACCTCGACCCCGAGGTCGCCGAGCACCCCGACAAGCTCGTCGTCTACGGCGGCACCGGCAAGGCCGCCCGCGACTGGCGCTCCTTCGACGCGATGGTGCGCACGCTCCAGGGGCTGAAGCAGGACGAGACGATGCTCGTGCAGTCCGGCCGCCCGGTCGGCGTGATGCAGACCCACGAATGGGCCCCGCGCGTCCTCATCGCCAACTCCAACCTGGTCGGCGACTGGGCCAACTGGGAGGAGTTCCGCCGCCTGGAGCAGCTCGGTCTGACCATGTACGGCCAGATGACCGCCGGCTCCTGGATCTACATCGGCACCCAGGGCATCCTCCAGGGCACCTACGAGACCTTCGCCGCCGCCGCCGCGAAGAAGTTCAACGGCACCCTCGCCGGGACGATCACCCTCACCGCGGGCCTCGGCGGTATGGGCGGCGCCCAGCCGCTCGCCGTGACCATGAACGACGGCGTCGCGATCTGCGTCGACTGCGACCCGCGCGCCATCGAGCGCCGCATCGAGCACCGCTACCTCGACGTCCGCGCCGACTCCCTGGAGCACGCCCTCCAGCTCGCCGTCGAGGCCCGGGACGCCCGCCGCCCGCTCTCCATCGGCCTGCTCGGCAACGCGGCGGAGCTGCTGCCGCGCATGCTCGCCGAGGGCGCCCCCATCGACATCGTCACCGACCAGACCTCCGCGCACGACCCGCTGGCCTACCTGCCCGTCGGCGTCGACTTCGACGACATGGCCTCCTACGCCGCGAAGGACCCGGCCGGGTTCACCACCCGCGCGCGGGAGTCCATGGCACGGCACGTCGAGGCGATGGTCGGCTTCATGGACGCCGGTGCGGAGGTCTTCGACTACGGCAACTCCATCCGTGGCGAGGCCCGGCTCGCCGGGTACGACCGGGCGTTCGCCTTCCCCGGCTTCGTCCCCGCCTACATCCGACCGCTGTTCTGCGAGGGCAAGGGCCCCTTCCGCTGGGCCGCGCTCTCCGGTGACCCGGCCGACATCTCCAAGACCGACAAGGCGATCCTGGACCTCTTCCCCGAGAACGAGTCCCTCGCCCGCTGGATCAAGATGGCCGGCGAGCGCGTCCACTTCCAGGGCCTGCCCGCGCGTATCTGCTGGCTCGGGTACGGCGAGCGGGACAAGGCGGGCGAGCGCTTCAACGACATGGTGGCGAGCGGTGAACTGGCGGCGCCCCTCGCGATCGGCCGTGACCACCTCGACTGCGGTTCCGTCGCCTCCCCGTACCGCGAGACGGAGGCCATGCTCGACGGCTCCGACGCGATCGCCGACTGGCCGCTGCTGAACGCCATGGTGAACGTGGCCTCGGGCGCGTCCTGGGTCTCCCTCCACCACGGCGGCGGCGTCGGCATGGGCCGCTCCATCCACGCCGGCCAGGTGACGGTGGCCGACGGTACGAAGCTGGGCGGCGAGAAGATCCGCCGGGTGCTGACCAACGACCCGGGCATGGGCGTCATCCGGCACGTGGACGCGGGCTACGACATCGCGGAGTCCGTGGCGGACGAGCGGGGCGTGCGGATCCCGATGCGCGAAGGTGACTCGGCGTGACCGAACAGTCTGTACCGGGCAGCAGCTCCTTCCACTCCATGTGGCGCGAGCTGCTCCACATCGGCCGGCACCCCGACTCCCGCGGCTACCGCCGCTACGCCTGGACCGGTGCCGACGCCGAGTGCCGGGCCTGGTTCAGGGCGCAGGCCGAGTCCCGGGGACTGACCTACGAGGTCGACCGGAACGGCAACCAGTGGGCCTGGCTCGGGGACCCCTCCGCCGGGGACGCCGTCGTCACCGGGTCGCATCTCGACTCCGTGCCCGACGGCGGGGCCTTCGACGGGCCGCTCGGTGTCGTGTCGTCCTTCGCCGCGCTCGACGAACTCCGCGCCCGCCGGGTGACGCCGGCCAAGCCCCTCGCCATCGTGAACTTCGGCGACGAGGAGGGCGCCCGGTTCGGGCTCGCCTGTGTCGGGTCGAGGCTCGCCTCCGGGCAGCTCAGCCTCCCGCAGGCGCACCTGCTCACCGACGGGGACGGCGTCACCCTCCCCCGGGCCATGGAGGCCGCCGGGTACGACCCCGACGCCCTAGGGCCCGACCCGGAGCGGCTCGCGCGCATCGGTGCCTTCGTCGAGCTGCATGTCGAGCAGGGACGGGCGCTCGACCTGTCCGGCGACCGGGTCGGCATCGCCAGTGCCATCTGGCCGCACGGGCGGTGGCGGTTCGACTTCCGGGGCGAGGCCAACCACGCCGGGACCACCCGGCTCGTGGACCGGCACGACCCCATGCTGTCGTACGCCGAGACCGTGCTCGCCGCCCGCCGGGAGGCCGAACTCGCCGGTGCCGTCGCCACCTTCGGCAAGATCTCCGTCGAGCCGAACGGCGTCAACGCCATCCCGTCCCTCGTGCGCGGCTGGCTCGACTCCCGCGCCGAGGACCAGGCCACCCTCGACACCGTCGTCGGCGGCATCGAGAAGGCCGCCCGCGAGTACGCCGACGCCCACGGCATCGCCCTGGACGTCGTCCGGGAGTCCTTCACGCCCGTCGTCGAGTTCGACCACGCCCTGCGCGACGAACTCGCCCGCATCCTCGGCGAGGACAAGGACAAGGACAAGGACAAGGACAAGGACACCGACCTCAAGGTGCCCGTCCTCGGCACCGGCGCCGGACACGACGCCGGAATCCTGTCCGGGACGGTCCCGACCGCCATGCTGTTCGTGCGCAACCCCACCGGCGTCTCGCACTCCCCGGCCGAGTTCGCGGCCGAGGACGACTGCGTGGCCGGGGTGCTCGCACTCGCCGACGTACTGGAAGGGCTGGCCTGCGCGTGACACGGACGTACTGGCTGGAGCACGCCTGGCTCGGCACCCATGTCGAGCCGGGCGTCGCGATCGACATCGGCGACGGGCGGATCACCACCGTCCGCCAGGGCATCGAAACGCCGCCCCCCGGCGCCGAGATCCTCCGCGGTCTCACCCTCCCGGGGCTGGCGAACGCCCACTCACACGCCTTCCACCGCGCCCTGCGCGGCACCGTCCAGGTGGGCAGCGGCACCTTCTGGACCTGGCGCGAGGTCATGTACGCGACGGCCGACCGGCTCACCCCGGACAGCTATCACGCCCTCGCCCGGGCCGTGTACGCCGAGATGGCGCTCGCCGGCATCACCGCCGTCGGCGAGTTCCACTATCTGCACCACGCCCCCGGCGGCACCCGGTATGCCGACCCCAACGCCATGGGCGAGGCTCTCATCGCGGCCGCCGCCGACGCCGGTATCCGGATCACCCTCCTCGACACCGCCTACCTTTCCTCCGGCTTCGGACAGCCGCCCAACACCCACCAGCTCCGCTTCTCCGACGGCAGCGCGGACGCCTGGGCCGAACGCTGTTCAGTTCTCAAGGAACGGGATCACGCGCGGATCGGTGCCGCCATCCACTCCGTACGGGCCGTGCCCGCCGACCAGTTGGCGACCGTGGCCCACTGGGCCGAGGAGCGGCGGGCCCCGCTGCATGTGCACCTGTCCGAGCAGACCGCCGAGAACGAGGCGTGCCTGGAAGTCCACGGCTGCACCCCGACCCAGCTCCTCGCCCTCCACGGCGTCCTCGGGCCGCGCACCACCGGCGTCCACAACACCCACCTCACCGCCGAGGACGTCTCCCTGATCGGCGGCAGCGGCACCGGCACCTGTATGTGCCCGACGACCGAACGGGACCTCGCGGACGGCATCGGGCCGGCCGTCGCCCTCCAGAACGAAGGGTCCCCGCTCTCCCTCGGCTCCGACAGCCACGCCGTCATCGACCTGCTGGAAGAGGCGCGCGCCATGGAGCTCAACGAGCGCCTGCGCACCCGTACGCGAGGTCACTGGACGGCGGCGGCTCTCCTGCGGGCGGCCTCGGCCGACGGCCACGCGGCCCTCGGCTGGGACTGTGTGGGCACCCTGGAGACGGGCGCACGCGCCGACTTCACGACGATCGCGCTGGACTCGGTCAGGACGGCGGGACCGCTGCCGCGGCTCGGCGCCGAGACGGCCGTATTCGCGGCGACGGCAGCGGACGTACGGCACACGATCGTGGCGGGCCGGCACGTCGTACGCGACGGGGCGCACACGCTCGTCCCCGATGTGCCGCAAGCCCTGTCGAGGGCTGTCGAAGCCCTCCGCGCCTGACGACCACCCACGAGGACGCCATGAGCAGCACTGTCATCACCAACATCGCCACACTTGTCACGAACGACCCCTCCCTGGGCGACGGTTCCCCCCTCGGTCTGATCCAGGACGCGGCCGTCGTCATCGACGGCGACCGCATCGCGTGGACCGGTGAATCAAGCAAAGCACCCGCCACTGACAACCGGGTCGACGCCGAGGGCAGGGCCGTCCTGCCGGGCTTCGTGGACTCCCACTCCCACCTCGTCTTCGCGGGGGACCGGACGCAGGAGTTCAACGCCCGGATGTCGGGGCGGGCCTACAGCGCGGGCGGCATCCGTACGACGGTCGCCGCGACCCGTGCCGCGAGCGACGCCGCACTCGAAGCCAACCTCACCCGCTACCTCGCCGAGGCCCTCCGCCAGGGCACGACGACCTTCGAGACGAAGTCCGGCTACGGACTGACCACCGAGGACGAGTCCCGCGCTCTGCGCATCGCCGCCGCCCACACCGACGAGGTCACCTACCTCGGCGCCCACATCGTCTCCCCGGACTACGCCGACGACCCGGCCGGCTATGTCGCCCTCGTCACCGGCGAGATGCTCGACGCCTGTGCGCCGTACGCCCGTTGGATCGACGTCTTCTGCGAGAAGGGCGCCTTCGACGGCGACCAGGCCCGGGCGATCCTCACCGCGGGCAAGGCCAAGGGCCTGCACCCCCGCGTCCACGCCAACCAGCTCTCCTACGGCCCCGGCGTCCAGCTCGCCGTCGAGCTCGACGCCGCCAGCGCCGACCACTGCACGCACCTGACGGACGCGGACGTGGACGCCCTCGCCCACAGCGACACCGTCGCCACCCTGCTGCCCGGCGCCGAGTTCTCCACCCGCGCCGAGTGGCCGAACGCCCGGCGCCTCCTCGACGCGGGCGTCACCGTCGCCCTGTCCACCGACTGCAACCCGGGCTCGTCGTTCACCTCGTCCGTGCCCTTCTGCGTCGCGCTCGCGGTGCGGGACATGGGGATGACACCGGACGAGGCGGTCTGGTCGGCCACGGCGGGCGGCGCCGCGGCCCTGCGCCGCACCGACATCGGCCGGATCGCCCCGGGCGCCCGCGCCGACCTCACCCTCCTCGACGCCCCGAGCCATGTGCACCTGGCCTACCGGCCGGGCGTCCCCCTGGTCACCGGCGTATGGCGCAAGGGCGTACGCGAGCTCTGATCAGGGGGTCCGGTCATCCGGCCCGCCACCGCTGCCCCGCACCCCCGCTCTCCGCGACCAGCGCCACCGCCCCGCCCCCGACCGGCGTCACCGCGTGGCCGGGGGCGATGCCCGGGCGGATGACGCCGCGCGAGTCGACCGCGAACCGCAGGTTCTGGCCGTTGCTCCCGTGGACCGAGTCGCACTCCCAGATGCCGACGCCCCGCTCCACGGAACCGCGGCTGTCCAGGCAGAACTCCGGGTCGGCGGACGACTGCACGACGCCCCGCTCGCTGTCGACCCGCCACACCTGGGTGCGGGACGAGGTGCAGGGCGCCGTGATGACATCCGTCCCCTTCTCGAAGACAGCGTCACGGACGTCCAGGCACAGCCCGCTGGAAACGTTCACCACGCGCGCGTACGAGGCACCCGGCGGCCGGAGCGACGCCGTGGGCGCCGCACCGGGCGTCCGGGACGGCGGCGGCGCCGAACTCCTCGTGGGCGTGGGAGAAGGCGACTTGGAGGTCGCCGACGGGGAGGGCGCCGGAGCCGACACCGTCGCCGTCACGGTCACGGGAGGCGCGCTCGTCGGGCTGCTCACCGCGCTCACCGGATCCTGGCCGTCCTCGGCGGAGCCGCCCTGCGTCACCAGGAAGACCAGCACCGGTGCCAGCGCCACCCCCAGCGCCGCCGACACCAGCGCGAAACGCCGGGACCGCGGCCAATGGGCGGTCTCCGCGGCGGGGTTGTGCGCCACCGGCGACGGGTTGTCCATGACGTACGCCGTCCCCGCCCACGGCAGCAGCCCCTCGCCCAGCGTCCGGCGCGGGTCGTCCCGCAGGGCCGACAGCTCCTCGTAGGCGGCCGTACAGGTCGCGCAGCGCGCCATGTGGGCGTGCAGATCGGCACTCCCGCGCGGGCTGTCCGGCCGTACCGACTCCTCGATGAGGCGGTGGAAGTCACGGCAGTCGGGGTCGTCCGAGGCGGCCAGACGGGCGCGCAGGCAGGCGCGGCCGAGCTGCTGGAGCGCCGCGCCCGTGGCGTAGGTCACGTCCGCGCGGGTGAGGCCGAGCAAGGCGGCCGTACGGTCGTCCGGTTCCCGCTCCACGACCGCGTACCAGAGCACGCCCTGCACGCGCGCGGGGAGCGACTGGAACGCGCCGAGCATGGGCGGCACCGGGCCGGCCGGGCCCGCCGTGTTCAGCACGAGCAGCAGCCCCGCGTCGAGGCCCGCGGCGCGCTCGTCGGTCGCCCAGGACGCGGCCAGCCGACCGGTGAGCAGCAGGAGCCGGTGCCGCCAGGGGCCCCCGGGGTCGATACCGCGGGCCGTCTCCCGGGCCGCGAGGGTGAAGACCTGCGCCGCCAGCTGCCGGGCCGCGGAGTCGCTCGTGGCGCACAGCCGGGCGTACTTCAGCACGGCGGGCCGGTGGCGGGCCCGGAGTTCCTGCAGGGCCTCGTACGCGGTGGCGGAGTCTGCGCGCAGCAGTTCCGTGAGCCGTGCGTCACTGTCCTCGGCCCGCGCCATCGACCTGCCTCCTCGCAGCCGTCAAACCCGCCGGAGTTCTGGCCTACCGGCGGGTATGACGGCTCATAGTGGAGGAAGGGAACCCACGACGAAAGGGTTTCTGTGGGTAACCCATGAGCCGACGGAGGGGTTTTACTCCTCGACCGTCAGCCCCTTGCGCAGTCTCACCAGGGTGCGGGACAGCAGCCGCGAGACATGCATCTGCGAGATGCCGAGCTCCTCGCCGATCTCCGACTGGGTCATGCCCGCGACGAACCGCAGGGAGAGGATCGTGCGGTCCCGGGGCGGGAGTTCGGCGATCAGCGGTTTCAACGACTCGACGTACTCGATGCCTTCGAGTCCGTGGTCCTCGTATCCGATGCGGTCGGCGAGCGCGCCCTCCGAGTCGTCCTCCTCCGGCTGGGCGTCCAGCGAGGAGGCGGTGTACGCGTTCGACGCCGCCATGCCCTCGACGACCTCGTCGTTGGTCAGGCCGAGGCGCTCGGCGAGCTCGGCCACCGTCGGGGCGCGGTCGAGCTTCTGAGCGAGTTCGTCGCCGGCCTTGGCGAGGTCGAGCCGGAGTTCCTGGAGCCGGCGTGGTACGCGCACGGACCAGGACGTGTCCCGGAAGAAACGCTTGATCTCGCCCACGATGGTGGGCATCGCGAAGGTGGGGAACTCGACTCCGCGGCTGAGTTCGAAGCGGTCGATCGCCTTGATCAGGCCGATGGTGCCGACCTGGATGATGTCCTCCATGGGCTCGCTGCGCGAGCGGAAGCGGGAGGCGGCGAACTTGACCAGCGCGAGGTTGAGTTCGACGAGCGTGTTGCGGACGTACGCGTACTCGTGGGTCCCTTCCTCCAGCGATTCGAGTCGCTCGAAGAGGGTCTTGGACAGGGCCCGTGCGTCCACCGGCCCCACTTCGTCGAAGGGGGGTATCTCCGGTAGTCCGGCGAGTGCGTCGTCCTGCTCGATGGGATCCAGATGTTCCGGGGGGGAAGTCGACGTCGCCTCATGGGCATGCGATGCGTCGAGCCGGGGTGACATGATGTCCTCCATCGTTCTCGGCAAATACGGCTGCCGAAGCCTGTGGGTGCACTGCGGTGTGCGGCGCCTCCAAAGCCGGCCGTGTCGGTTACGTGTCTCTACTAGCCCTACCCGTTTTCCACGGGCCACCGCAAGTGCGTTCTGTTGTGAAATGTCCGTTTCTGGATGGTTGTTCGGGTGTCGAAGGGCGTGGGGAAGGCGTAATGTTCGAGGGCGTCAGTCAGCAGCCACGACGTCGGGAGTGAGACACGGCATGGACCGCGTGACAGTCGGCAGCGCACAGTCCGGCCGACTTCTGGTGGAGGTGCGGGAAGAGGGCTCCAGTGCCGTCGTGACCCCCGTAGGTGAGTTGGATCACCACACCGCCGATTTGTTGCGTGAGCCACTTGAGGACTGCCTTGAGAAAGGGTTCAGCCGCCTGGTCGTCGACTGTGCGCGGCTGGACTTCTGTGACTCGACAGGACTCAATGTGCTGCTCGGTGCCCGCCTGAAGGCGGAGGCCGCCGGCGGTGGTGTACATCTCGCGGCGATGCAGCCCGTGGTCGCCAGGGTGTTCGAGATCACCGGGGCGGAGGCGGTCTTCACCGTCCATGACAGCCTCGATTCCGCGCTCGCGGACGAGGCCGGCTGACCCTGATGGCGGCCCCGCTCGCCGCACCCGCCGTCCCATGCGGAACCCCACTCTCCGGACGTCACGTGATTCGTACGGAATACGGGGGTGTTCCGCCGGTCCGCTCGGGCAGGAGACATCCTGAACATGTCGCTGTCATGGCGGCGTGGGTACCGGACCGGACCTCTGTAGTGACTGTCTCTTTGAATCGTGAACTGGTGAATCGGTGAGGTGAAGCGCTGATGAGCACCACCCGGCCCTACTCGCCGGGCGACCGCGGCCCTGAGCCCAGCGGCGCTTCCGGGATGCCCGACTCGTCTTCCGAGACCCCGCCGGGCCCGCAGGTCCGCAGCCTGGGCCTCGACGGGCAGAGCGGCGTCGTACCGCTCGCCCGCGACTTCACCCGCCAGGCGCTGTATGCGTGGGGCTGGCTGCCGGCGGCCACCGCCGATCAGCGGGCCGCGGCGGAGGATGTGCTGCTCGTCGTGTCCGAGCTGGTCACCAACGCGTGTCTGCATGCCGAGGGGCCCGACCGGCTCCGGATCACTTGCGACAACAAGGTGATCCGCCTGGAGGTCTCCGACCGGGGAACCGGTCAGCCGGCCCCCCGCATCCCGCACCGCGCCGGCCGTCCCGGCGGCCACGGCATGTTCATCGTGCAGCGGCTCTGCCTGGACTGGGGGGTCGTACGGACCCCGGGATTCGCCGGCAAGACGGTCTGGGCGGAGTGCGCCATGGAGGCGCCTTGATGTATTCCCGGCTGAGCCGGGAGGAATTCGGAGAATATTCCCGGGCT
>NZ_JAVRBF010001114.1:0-256 GCF_032436805.1 Streptomyces sp. P17
GTCGGTTCGTGGATTGGCGCCCGTTCCCTTCCCTGAGGTGGGGCGCGGCGCTGGAGTCGGACGCTGGGCCGCTCATCAAGGACGCGTCTATCCCCACCGAGCCTCGGTTCAGCTTCACGCTGACCTACGACATCGACGACTGAGAGGACCCATCATGCCGACTCCTGACGCTGCGGGCTGGTACCGGGTGAGACGCAAGGGCGACCCGACATCGCCCGTGTGGTCCACCCGCGTCTATGACCAGGAGACTGAATCC
>NZ_JAVRBF010001115.1:0-256 GCF_032436805.1 Streptomyces sp. P17
GCATTTCGAGCCCGGCCGGCCCTTGGACGCTGTCTGGAGCCAGATTCCAGCAGGTGTGCGGCCGGTCACAGACCTTACCAACGCTCACACCATATGGCCCCTCCAAAAGTTCGTGATCGTTACCAAGCCGTTCGCCTCGGTCGCCGACGCACAGCACGGCGGTGTTCGGAACCGCCAGGGCGCTTTGCATTTTGACGACGACGTTGCGCTTGCTTGCCGTTACCGGAAAGATGTCGACGGCATGTCCGGACTGCAG
>NZ_JAVRBF010001116.1:0-256 GCF_032436805.1 Streptomyces sp. P17
CTTCATTTGTATGGTGAAGAGACATTTAATTTCCTTTCTGTGTGCTTTTATAGCGTCTCATTACGAGTTTGACCAAGGCTTCACTACACTTGCTAATTTAGCAGTTTCTTTGATTGTATGGTTACGCCTCAGTTCAACAATTAATTGGTGTTTATGCGTATCGGCCTGACGGCCTTTAAACCGTCCCTGCTTTTTCGCTTCAGCAATACCGGCCGCTTGACGGCTGCGGCGTTGTTCGTAGTCGTCTCTGGCCATT
>NZ_JAVRBF010001117.1:0-256 GCF_032436805.1 Streptomyces sp. P17
GTTCTATCTGGAACCTCTGAATGACGCGGTGCGGAACCATGCCGGAACTCTCCCTTTCTCAAGCCGCGAAGCTGACGGGCAAGAGCAAGTCCACAATCAACAGGGCCGTAAAAACCGGAAAGCTCAGCGCCGCCCGGCATGAGGACGGCAGCTACTCGATTGATCCGGCAGAGCTGGCGCGGGCGTTCGACGTAGAACCTCTTGATGGTGCGAAAAGAAGCGGTGCGGAACCAGACAGAACCCGCCAGCTCGAACG
>NZ_JAVRBF010001118.1:0-256 GCF_032436805.1 Streptomyces sp. P17
CCGCCTGAGCCTTCCTAGCACTATCTGGCTCGCCATTCTTATGATCACGGCGGTAGCAACGGCTTTCGTTCTCGGGGCTTACGCCGGGGACGATCAGCACCCCGATATTAGACCGATCTCATGGACGCTATGTCCTCCTGATCGGCCTTTCTGGGTTGCTACCCACTCCCCTCATCTCCCGACTTGAAGCACCTTCTGGGCTTAACTAAGGCTCTCCAGGGGCTCTGTTCAGAGTGGAAATAAGGGGAGTGGGTAG
>NZ_JAVRBF010001119.1:0-256 GCF_032436805.1 Streptomyces sp. P17
GCAGGGTGTTTCATACCCCCAGAATGACGCGGTTTCGGGCCGATGCAAGGGGGTGTGTGACGCTCACGCAATCGTGGGAGAGGCGGGATTGCCTTGGGTCGCCGCATACACATATTGAAACTGGAATGTGTATAGGAGGAAGCGATGAAAAAGACCATTCTTGCCGCTGCCATGGGGGTTGCGATGATGGGCGCCGTTCCGGCGCAGGCGCTGGATGCCGGCGCCCATGAGGCGATCCTGCGGGCGCTGGACGACG
>NZ_JAVRBF010001120.1:0-256 GCF_032436805.1 Streptomyces sp. P17
CGACCATTGGTGTCAATCAAAAAGCGATCGGTGTCGCCACAGGCAAGATGACCGCGAAAATCGCGAAAGGTGAGATAAAACCTGCTGATACCGCTATTGAGATCATGCAAGATGGCGATGTGATCGTCAATGAAACAATCGCCAAGCAATTGGGGATCACCTTGGACCCAGCTGTGACAAAAGATGCTAAAGTGGTGAGCTGATCTGTCAAAAAGATTGAAAGCACCCCAGAGATTCTCTACAATATAAAAGAGGG
>NZ_JAVRBF010001121.1:0-256 GCF_032436805.1 Streptomyces sp. P17
GTCCCAAGTTCGCAGACTCTCGACTATCTTGCGCTGTTCAAGGAGCGAAGGAAGAGAGATATTGATGTCGTAAAGCCGTTCAGGTGATGTGTGCTTGACCTTTGTCCCGGTAGACTCAGCCGAAATGATGCGTCGAGTATCCGGCAAAGAGAGATAGTAATGCAGATAACGATCAACAAGGTGTTCATTCGCCTGCACCCGGATCAGACCAAGACGTTGGTTGTGCAAATACTTTTGGCCTTCAGGTAAAAAGAAG
>NZ_JAVRBF010001122.1:0-256 GCF_032436805.1 Streptomyces sp. P17
CTGGATCAGTACAAAGCGTTCTCGGGTTTGTCGAAGCACAGCTATAACCTCGCCCTGTATTACGAAACTGAACGCTGGGGGGCGCGTCTTAGTACGGCTTATCGCAGTGGTTATATTAGTGCGGTAGAAAGTGGTTCTATCGATGACGACGAGCGCGGATATCATGCCACTACCCATGTCGATTTCTCGGCCTTTTATCGCTTAAATGCCCATATAAAACTCAATTTCGAGGCTATTAACCTGACCAATGTGCGGG
>NZ_JAVRBF010001123.1:0-256 GCF_032436805.1 Streptomyces sp. P17
GACCATCCGTCATGGCATACTGTTTATCTAGGCGTGCGGCTAGAGCACGATCATGGGTCACCACTTCAAAGCTCGTGGCAAACTCACGATTAAGCTCACGCAGTAGTTGGTAAATTGACTCAGCCGTATGCTGATCTAAATTACCCGTAGGTTCATCTGCTAACACCAAGGCAGGCTTAGTTACCAAAGCTCTAGCAATAGCTACACGTTGTCTTTCACCACCACTGAGCTCAGATGGCTTATGGCTAAGTCGGTG
>NZ_JAVRBF010001124.1:0-256 GCF_032436805.1 Streptomyces sp. P17
GTAGCGACCTTGATCGCTAGGTTTGTAATCTACACCAGTTTGATCTTCATAGTAGTTCGATGGTCGGAAACCTTGCTCTGCGTTTTTTGCATTCTGTGCCGCCCATCCTGTTCCTTTGCAAGCTTTAGGAGGTTGCCCTGGAACTCGACAACCGTCGATGTTGAACGCACCTACACCGTGTCGTGCCACGTTCTTGTCGCCGGTTTTCTCCGAGAATGGTTTCTGACCGAGATAGATAGGTTCAAGAGCCGGTTTC
>NZ_JAVRBF010001125.1:0-256 GCF_032436805.1 Streptomyces sp. P17
CTTGATGCCGTCAGCTTTGATCTGCATGACTTTCCCCAGCGACCCGGGGCCAATTCCAACCGGCTGTGATCGACGCGTCAAGCCAGGAAGGCGCGTGTGACGGCGTAACCTTTTTCGGCGCGCCGCGTTTTCGGTACAGTGCCGTTCTCCCGACGGCGCCGGCTCGCGCGCAGTCAGACAGCAAGCGAGGGCGGCATGCGCATTCTGAAATGGATCGGGATTCTGGTTGTCCTGCTGATCGCCGCGGGCGCCGTGG
>NZ_JAVRBF010000225.1:0-742 GCF_032436805.1 Streptomyces sp. P17
CTCAAAACCAAGTAACAACGGCAGCAGTGGTGGTGGCTCAATGAGTTTCTTATCTTTATTGTGTTCATGTTGGCGGTGCGTGGATTTCGACGCCAGCGATAATTAAAACTTATCACGCCCACAACTAAGCCAGAGGAATTACCCTCTGGTTTTTTTAAAGGGGTATAAACCTATAGTCGAATGAACTTGTCTATACTGCAAAATATCACCGACCTGAACCTTTCAGATCTTTTATGACGAAGCACCGCACTGTGTTGGGGTTATCCAGCGCGTAACAGCAAATACCAAGATGGATTAAGGAAAATACGCTAGCGTGTAAAAGCCCGTAATCCAAATGATTATAAGCAAACCAAGTCATGAAAAAACCGCTAATCAATGGCGTTGTCATGAACAAGCAAGCGTAAATCATCAGTGGATACAAAAGGAAAGGACTCACATCCATTGAGCCGTGAATCCATGGCAGCAAAAGCGAATTGAAGTACAGCGCGGAACCCGCCATTAAACCAACAAAGATAACGCCATGCACATTTACTTTTCCGTTATCAATGAAATTAAACTTGATCATAAATCACCTATCAAAAAAAGGGTTAGGGGTATTCTTGTTGTCACATTTTTCTTTGGATAGGCAAAAGGGATAGAAATTATATTTGTGGTAAGTTGTGTTAAAAAATCTACCACAAGTATAAATTGTGGTAAAGTTAGTGGCACAATCTACCAAAAAGGTATGAAAATGGATATCTGG
>NZ_JAVRBF010001126.1:0-256 GCF_032436805.1 Streptomyces sp. P17
GAAAAACAACTCTACTTAAAACTTTAAGTGGCTTGTATCCTAGCGAGCAGTGTCAGTTCTCAGGGGGATACTTGGGGGAAAAAAAGTCAATTTTCTTAGCCTCGACTCAAGGTCTCTTGCCGGATATAAGTGGGCAGCAACATATCGAGATCTTAAAAAAGAATCTAAATCAGGAAAAGATCCCACCTAACCTTTTTTTTTCAGGTGTAACTGATAAAGACTTACTCAATGAGTTTTTAATTCAAAAATGTCATTG
>NZ_JAVRBF010001127.1:0-256 GCF_032436805.1 Streptomyces sp. P17
GGACAACCTATCGAAGGAGCAAGAGGCACAGCTGCAGGAGCTGTTCCGAACGTTCCTCACAACTCAGATCGGAATGCAGGGGGGCCAGATGGGCCCCTTCTCATTTCAGTGATCCAAAACCGTACCGGTGAGGTTCACCGGGCCAATATCGCCAGAGGCGCACATGAGTGACGAAGTGACCAAGCCGGGTCCGGTGGACAACAGCCACCTGGACGCGGGCATTGCCGCGCGAGCCGAGAAAGCCGAAGCACAGAAG
>NZ_JAVRBF010001128.1:0-256 GCF_032436805.1 Streptomyces sp. P17
GCAATACGACAAGGCCGCCGAGCTGGGCAAGCGCATCGAGGCCAAGGAGACTGAACTCAAGAAGCTCGTCGAGGAATGGGAACGCGAGCGCGCCTCGGGCAGCGCCGAAGTCAAGGCCGAGCATGTCGCGCAGATCGTCTCGCGCCTGACCGGCATTCCGGTCAACGAGCTGACGGTGGAAGAGCGCGAGAAGCTGCTGCATCTGGAGCAGCGGCTGCACGAGCGCCTGGTGGGCCAGGACGAAGCGGTGCGCGCG
>NZ_JAVRBF010001129.1:0-256 GCF_032436805.1 Streptomyces sp. P17
TGCTTTCTCGGCCAATATAGGGCCACGAATCGATCGGCGGTGATCTCCGTTTTCGGCGGTCGGTGAAACGTTTCCGTGGCGCAGCCGCTCTTCAGGGGACCTCCTTGGGACGCCGGGTCCAGTCGCGGGATGCCCTGCTGATGTTTCGCCGGGACAATGGGGCAACCTCACGACATGAACCCAGCCGCGAACCCGAGCACAGCCGGCAACGATATGAGCTGGCATGCAATGCCGGCCGAGGAGGTCGTGAAGCGCC
>NZ_JAVRBF010001130.1:0-256 GCF_032436805.1 Streptomyces sp. P17
CCGCCAAGTTCCAGCGTCACCGGCGTCAGATTTGCCGCCGCCGCCCGCATCACATGCCGCCCCACCTCGGTCGATCCGGTGAACAGCAGGTGATCGAAGGGCATTTCGGTAAAGGCGCGCGCCACGTCCGGCCCGCCCGTCACCACCGTCAGCACCTCGGGATCGAACCGCGCCATCGCGGCCTGAGAGAAAACTTCGGCAAAGGCGGGCGCGTGTTCCGACAGCTTCACCATCGCCCGGTTGCCGGCCACGAATT
>NZ_JAVRBF010001131.1:0-256 GCF_032436805.1 Streptomyces sp. P17
TTCATGTTTTTCTTCCTCTTCTATTCTTTTAAATTCTCTCGCAATGGCTTCAATAACTGTGACAGTCACGCTATTGCCGGCCTGTTTGTATAGTTGGCTCTTACTGGAAACATTTTCTGCTCTTTCATAAGCCCAATCAGGAAAGCCTTGCAGTCTGAAACACTCTCTTGGTGTCAGTCGTCTTATTCTCAGGCGATAAAGTTTCCCATCTAAGACAATGCCTGTGACTTCATACCACTTATCCTGTCGATATTCC
>NZ_JAVRBF010001132.1:0-256 GCF_032436805.1 Streptomyces sp. P17
GATGTCAATGTGGTGGAGTCTTCATCCTGATCTTCCGCGACGCCTAGATTTCATCTCCTCGATTCTTCTCGATGACTATCAGTATTGGAAGGGTGAGCGCAAGGACGATGACTTCATTCGCTACATGAATTATGCCATGAGCGACACGGAGTCAACGCTTCGCAATACGATCGAACTGATCGAAATCCTTACCACAAATGAACGTGCGCGAGTCAATTTCTTCTTCGCGCATCTTCGGTGCCTGAGTGGTCTGAGT
>NZ_JAVRBF010001133.1:0-256 GCF_032436805.1 Streptomyces sp. P17
CTTTTTTCTAACTTTAACATATTTAGAACGACAGTTCCTGTTATATTTCAAATAAAAATACCCTTAAAGTTTCAACCCCAAAAAGCTAAAGTTTTCACTCTACTTTTTGGGGTTGGCACCACTCTATAGTCTAAGGGCATCTTTATTATTATCCGGTTTTATAAAACCTCACCTGTTTGTGCATCGACTTTCTGATCCTCGCCTTCTTCTATATCGATGTCATAAATCGTACGCCCATCTTCAACTTCAAGGTCCC
>NZ_JAVRBF010001134.1:0-256 GCF_032436805.1 Streptomyces sp. P17
CCTCATCACGTGGCTCAAAAGTTTTCTTACTGGTATCTTTTTTATTACCGACATTGGGTGATTCATTGGTCGCGACACCACCTTCATAAAACTCAAAATTACCTCGTTCATTGTTTATTCCCTCATCTGCGGGACGAAGGTGATGAATATCAGTGTCAGCGTAGGATGAACTGGTGTTCCATCCTCCTTTTGACCTTGGCCAGACATGTTCTCGGTTCCAGTTATTTCGCCCTAAATTGCCTTTGCCTGAGCGTTG
>NZ_JAVRBF010001135.1:0-256 GCF_032436805.1 Streptomyces sp. P17
CTTGGGGGCGAACTCCATCGGCGTCTTCGCTGAATCCATCGGCGGCGGCGGCGGCTCGGGCGGCTTCGCCGGCGCGCTCTCCGTGGGCTCGGGCTCGACCCTCAACGCCGTGGGCGGCGCGGGGGCTGGGGCGGGCGCCGGCGGTCAGGTGAACGTGGCCAACAGCGGTCAGATCGTGACCTTGGGGGCGAACTCCATCGGCGTCTTCGCTGAATCCATCGGCGGCGGCGGCGGCGTAGGCGGCCTGTCCCTGGCG
>NZ_JAVRBF010000084.1:0-24532 GCF_032436805.1 Streptomyces sp. P17
CTGCGGGTGGACACGCCATGGACGTATGCCTCGATGATGACGGCGTAGAGGGCCTGGTCCACGCGGCGCCGACGTTCCAGCAGGCTGGGGAAGAAGGTGCCGGCGCGGAGCTTGGGGATCGCGAGTTCCAGGTCGCCGGCCTGGGTGGTCAGGGTCCGTTCGCGGTGGCCGTTGCGGTAGGCGGTGCGGGTCTCGGTGTGCTCGCCCCATGCGGCACCGATGTGCTGTGTCGCCTCGGCTTCTATCAGTTCTTGCAGGACTCGTTCGGCCGCGGCCCGGACGATCTCCAGTCCGTCCGCCGAGCGTAGTGACTCCAGAAGGCGGAGCAGGTCATCATGGGCCAGGGCCATCGTGCACCTCCCGGTCGGATTCACCGTTCACCGCGGAGAGTTGCACGGTGGTCCGTCCTCGTTCAGGGCGCACGAGCGGTCCACCAGGGGCAACGCGGTGGCGAGCCGGGGGCGCACACCGGCCAAGAACGGCTACACCACTTCAAGGGACGCCATCCAGGGACCGCGATGAAAGGGATGTGAACCACCCGTCCGTGACGTTGGCTAATTCCGTCACGGCTGTTAGTGTCGAAAACACGGAACAGCCTCCGACGTGGGGGTTTGGATCCGCCGGGGTTCGGGGGCGACCTCATAGGACACTCCTTGGATCTTGAATTTCATGGAATGCGTGGGCTTCGTCTACGGGGCCGCAATCCCCTCGGAGCCCACGCTCCCGTGACCTTAACCTCACGGAAAGTGGTCTGCCAACTACAGAACACGCGCACGTTTGCGCCCATTTCGTTGGCATATGTAGAATTTACAAAAGGTGCATATAGCGCCAAACGGCACCGCCGGGCCATCCAAGGCAAATAGATTCCTCTTGAATTTCCGATACTGGCCCGTAACTCGCCACCCCTCTGATATGCGGTGTGCAGGCAGGGGCAGAGTTCCGGACACTGTCCGAGAATCCAGGCAGTGAATTTCCCGAACATATGAAATTCCGACGGCCGATCGCTACGGTCTGCGCATGAGAGTCGTGGCGCGCCTCTCTCGCGCTCAGCCGTCCGCGCAGCCAGCCAGACAACTGCGCATGGCGAGCAGGGCGGACGACGGCGTGGAGCTGCACCTTGTCCGTCGTGGGGCTGGTCAGTGCGAGCGTGAAAGCGAGACTGGCCTCTCGGGCCGCGATAACCGCTTGCTCACTCCCGTCGAGCCACGCTCCTTTTTGGACGCAGCGCATTGAATGGGACCTTCCGCCCGATGTGACATGTACAGTCCGACATCCCTGTCGTTGTCGACAACGAGATGACGACGTCAACCGGTACGCCCATGGAGGCACTGTGCCGTTAAGCCCCACCCGGCAAACACTGTCGGGACACAGACAGGCAACCCGATACCTGCTCGTCGCCGCTCTCACCGCCACTGCCGCATTCGCGGCGAGTGCTGCCTCAGCAGAGCCAGCGCCGCCTGGAGCCTCGACAGCCAACCCAACGGTGAACCTGACGGTGGAAGACGCCGACTCCCCCCAGCACGTCATCACCTGCACGCTGTTCGCGAACAAGCCCAACTACAGCGGCGGCAGGATCACAGGCACCGGCGGAATCAGCGGATGCGTTCCCAGCACTCCCGATGCCTGTGCCAGTGAGACCGAGGTCGAGGTCTACCTCTCGGGGCCGGGATGGCAGACCGCGGCCCAAAGCCCCCGGCAGTACAAGTGCCCACCGCCGGCACGTTCGACGACCGCGGCGCTGAGCTGTGACCCGATTTCGACCACATACTCCTACCGCACGGTGACTCTCGGGACGATCGTCCATGAAGGAACCGACAGCGGCACCTCCACCAGCACGGTGCTCAACGTGAAGTGCCTCTGACAGCAGCTCTGTTGGTGCGGGCAGAATGCCGACGAACGTCCCCGTCCTGCCCGCACCAACCCCGGAAGGACCTCTCATGGCGTCTGATCCGATCACTGCGGCGGACCGTCTTGCCAACGAGGTGATGCAGGCTCGCCCGGCCCATCCTGTCTTCGCCCGCCGACTCGATCAGCGCCTGCGCACCTGGGACGTCGAGCGAGACGCGTTTCTCGCCCAGGTCGAGGGCGTGGTCCTCGCAGCGCTGCTCGCCACAGCCTCCGCGTCGGCCGCTGCCCCAGCAACCTGGTGCGCGGCCGCGGCAGCCGCCCTGCGGGAACAAGACGACGTGCCGCTGTTCGCTGCCCTGCCGGCTGCCCTACCGGACCGGATCAAGGTGAGGATGGACCAACTGCGATTGCTGTCGACCGGCATGACCCCGCGCTCAGCCCACCGGTGGGCCAGGCTCCGCGACACCGCCGGCGAGTTCCTGGAGCCTGCCGCACTGCTGGAAGACGTCGAGGGTTCCTGAGCGCGGTCCTGACCTGCCGCTTTGGCGACGACGGCCGCCGAGCACTTGCGCATCGAGCGGGAGTTGCGCCCATGGGACGCAAACAGCACCGCGAAGACCGCAGCGAACACGGTTGCCGACGTCATGCCGCCACCCCCAGGAGGGCACTCCGGGGCGCAATATTGACGCCTGACAACCGAGACGCACGCGCGGAACCTCGAACAGACAGCGAGCGTCGGATTCCCCTCGGCAGCGAGACACCGAGGACGCTGGACACGGCTTTCGCCGCGTTAACCGAGGAGTCACCGATCTTGCTGCCGGTGAGGGTCAGTCCGAGCAGAGCGGCGAAGACGTCGGGACGACGCATGGTGGTGTCTCTCCTGATCTCGAAAGGGGTGAAGGAGCGGGGTGCTTGGCCTCTGCCAGTCGCGCTGGGAGCGGCTGATCAGCTCAGGGCTGGCCAGCGCGGTTGCGACGGAGGAGCCGTCGGAGAGGCGGGCGAGGGGCGGGTGTCCGGGCGACGAGGGCCCGCGCGAGGCGCTCGTCCATCAGCTGAATCTGGTCGGGGCCGAAGTACTCGGGCGCGAACTCCTCACCCCGGCATACGGGGCACAGATGCTCGTGATCGGCGTCCAGCCCATGGAGACATCCACGCTCGTCACAGGTGGCCTCGACAGGGTCCTCACCGCTGCCCCAGCAGTACGGGCAGCGGGTGAACCGGTAGTTGACGGGCCCACCGGCGAGTTCTTGGTGGAGCGTCGCCAGGCCTGTCACGCGGCACTCACGGAGGAGTGCGTCGGCCGCGTAGATGTGGGACAGGCGCGGGGCGTCGGGCTGGTGGTCGGTGAGCCTGCGGTAGGTGGTGGCCCAGGCAAGGGTGGTGCGGTCGATGTCGTCGCTGTAGCCGTACGACCAGCCGTTCGGGTCGGTGCGGGAGGGGCGTCCCGGGGCGGTCAACGGGGCTTCGATCTCGGCGAGTTCGCTGAGGATGTCGGCGCGGAGCTGGTCTTCGCGGCGCCGGTTCCTGGTCACTGTCATGGCGGCCGTTCATCGTGGACGGAGTCGGACGGGGCCACGCCGCGGCCTGCCCGTGATGTCCTGTCTCAACGAAGTTGGTCGTCCGTTATGCCGCTGACGTGTGTGGACTCGGTTGGGTGAGACGCATGGACTGGGTTCGTTGAGACAGACTCACAGTCTCGGGGTAGGAACGGGTGATGCCTGCGGCGTGGGTGCAACGGCGGCAGGCGGGGCGCTGGATGGCGGTGTGCAAGGTTGAACGCGGACGGCCGATGGCGCCGGGCTTGTCGACGGCGTCGGCGTCGGCGTCGGCGTCGGCGTCGGCGTCGGCGTCGAAAAATTCGGGCAGGGCCAGTTCCAGGGTGCCTGGACGGACTCCGGCCGCGGCGGCGAGAGGCTCAAGGAACGAGTTGACCTGGGTTTTCTTGGTGCGGCGGATCTCCAACAGGGGCAGCAACTGGTCCGCGGGAAGGTGGTTGGCAGCGGCGAGCCTGCGGAGGAAGGAGTCCAGGATCTCGTCGTGAAAGAGCGGGACGGTGCGCGGAAGCGGCTGTAGAGGCGGCACTAATCGTCGAGTTCCCGCAGACGGCTGAGGCCGGGGCGGGCTCTGAGGCGTTCACGGTAGGCCGCGACGCGGCAAATACGTGAACACCACATCGGCTGGTGCCCACTTCCGCGCGAGGAGCTTGCCCTCCGTCGCAGATTCTGCCCGCAGTGCCCGCACTGGCCCTTGGCCCACCGGGCTTCGTGAGAGGCCTGCCTGCAAGGTTCGGAGCACCAGCGAAAGGGGCGGTTGCGTGCGACGACGGTGCCGCAGTGGGCGCAAGGCGCGCTATGGACGGCGTGTCGGCGGGCGCCCTGGAGCGAGAGCGGGACGCGCCTGCGGCGGGCGATCTTGCGGCAGTGGTCGGAACACCAATGTGCGGGTCGGCCCTTGACCGTCCGGGAGCGCAGGGGCTGGAAGCAGATGCCGCATCGCGTATCGATCAGCGCTCGTTGCAGGTCAGCAAGGGGGCGTCCTGTGACTGCGGCCAGTTTCTCGACGAGGGGAGGGCCGACGGAGCCCATGGCGCAGAGGTGGGAGCGCAGATCAGTGGGCGGGAGGTGGTTGGCGTGTGCGAGGCGGCGGATGTAGGAGTCGAGGGTGTCGCCGTCGGCTGGGCGAACGTAGACGGGCAGGCGAGAAGGCGGGATATCGCTCATCGCTGCCTGACAGGCTTCCGGGCGGGGCGGACGGACTCCGCCGCGTGATCGAGAGGGATGGCGTCGAGTCCCTCCTTGGTGACGCGTTCCGTGCCGTTGAGGATCGCGTCGATCGCGGCGCCCCGGATGGCGTGGGACAGGGCTCCGATCATCCCGTCGGTGCGGTTGTGCAGGTAGCGGTCCAGTTTGACCAGGCTCCGCGGTGGATGGTCGTGCAGGATCAGGGTCTCTTCCATGGTCGCGATCAGCCCTTTCCATTCGTCGCCGTAGGGGAATGGGCCAGTGGGGACGAGAGTGAAGCGACCTGCGATCTGAGCGCCCCGCGTGCCGACCAGCAGTTCACTGGTCTCCGAGTCGATTCCGGCGTAGACGAAGGTGGCGGGGATGCGCTCGGAGAAGTACTTCAAGGTGTCGGAGACCTCGGCGCCGGCCTGGGCCCTCTGCGAGATGTTGTGGATCTCGTCGACGATCACGAGACCCGTGCGGGTGTCGGTGCAGACACCCACCACAGCCTCGATGATGTCGGTCATGTTCGACCGGGGACGGACCGGCAGTCCCAGAAACCGGGCGAACTCGGCCGCGACCATGCGGGCGGTCGCAGCGGGCGGAACGGTGATGTAGAGGACGGGGATACGGTCGGTGATTTCCGGGTGACGGGCCCGGTCGAGAAGTTCGTGAGCGCGGCCGAGTTGGGCGATGGCGCTGGTCTTCCCTGTGCCGGGAAGCCCCGAGACCATCAGCCCGCGGCGGGCACTGATCGCGTGCCGGTTCAGCAGGACCAGGCGACGGCCGCAGATCCGCGTCCTCTCCACGAACGACGTGGAGACCGTGAGCATCCGGGCGTGATGGTCGAGGCGGTCCTCGTCGTAGAGGTCCCGCTCTGTCGGTGATAACTGCCGCAGTTCACTCGGGGACAGCCGCACCGGGGGCGGGGGCGGACCCTCGACGAACCTTCGCCAACCGGCCAGAGTGGTCAACTGCCGGTTCGCCTCGGCGTCGGCCTCCTGCACTGTCGTGGGCCCGGCCGCTGGGCAGGAGGGGGTCACGTGCGCCTCCAAGGATTGGCGAGTGGGTCGAACAGACCCAGCGGGATGACATCGGCAAGCCCCGTGTCCGGCTCGTTGTCGCATTCGGGCTCGGTGACCGGCGGATCGGGGACAGGACGGTCGGTCGAAGTAGCCCGAGTACGAGCGGCGACACGTCGGTCGCGCCGCGAACGCTTGGCCGGACGATCCTGTTCCGCAGCCGGACCGTCGTGGGCTCGCCGCAGCAGAGCCGCGGCCGCATCCGCGATCTCTTCCTCGCTGCCGCCGGGGACCTGGGCGCGAGCGTGGTCCCAGGCCAGCTCACCGAAGGGGACGCCGACGCGGTGCAGGTGTTTCCAGAACACGGTGATCCACCGATCAGCGCGGGTGTCGCGTACCCAGATCCGGGAGACGTCGTAGGGGTCGTAGTGGACCTCCCACAGACCCTTCTTCGCCGTCACCCCTGAGCTCTGGCGGCGCAACGGGTTCAACTCCGGGCTGTCGTAGGTGCGGTGCTTGATGCGGATCCCGTAGGCGTTGATCGCCTGCCAGCGCTCGGGCAGCAATTCGACGTAGTCCTCTCCGCCGAGCGGCACCGGCACGTATCCGCAGGATTCAAGCAGCGTCGCGTACTTCTCGTTCGGCGAGAACGCCCGCCCCGGTGCGTCCGGGTCGCGCAGGGCGTCGTGGGGCCTCGTTTGCCAGACGGCAATGATCCACTCGTCGAGAAGGTTCTGAAGTTCGGGCAGCGACCACAGCGGCCCGTCTTCCAGGCCGCGGCCCCGGCGTTCTGTCGTCGAGCCGGTGTATCCGGCGACGAACTGAGCGAACAACGTGGCCACGGAGCCCAGGGTCTTCTCGATCGTGCCCTTGTCAGTCGGCGTCGCCTTGTGTGCCGGCTGAAGGTTGATGCCCAGGTAACGGCAGGACGACCTGAATGCGTGCGAAATGAACACGCTGCCGTGGTCGCAGACGATCGTCTCCGGCACGATCACCGGGCGCGCAGCTGCGTGCTCCAGGCGCTCGTCGATGCTCAGCAGTCGCCGGTGCGGCAACGCTGACCGGGACATCCGCAGGGCTTCGGCCCAGCCCGGACGCATCGCCTCCGGGGTAACACTGCGAGCCAGCAACGCGGAGGCGTCCGCGGCCTTCGTGGAGGGCCGCAGCACCGCCGCGGTGATCGACCTGGTGGCAATGTCGACCATGGCCGTCAGCTCAACCTTCTCGGCGACGCCGTCATCCAGCCGCACCAGCACGTCCATCGGCGTGGAATCGATCTGCATCAGCTCGCCGGGCGCACTGGCCGGTACTTCGCCGAACGGCCCGGACGGACGTGCCCCGACCGAGCGGCGGGTGCGGGCCGACCCGGTGGCGTGGGTGCCGACGGCGAGTCTGTCGAACAGCCGGTAGAGCGTGGCCCGAGACGGCAGCTCAACCTCGGCGGTCTCCTTCCTGCCGGACAGAATCTGTTGGGTCCGCCAGAGAGTGAAGCCGATGGTTCTCGACGACGCGTCGGCGGTCTCGGCGATCGCCTGTCGCATCGCCTCCACCACCACCGGGTCGACCTGGCCGAAGGCCTGCATCTGCTTGGCCGACCGGCCGTCCGCCAGCCCCACCAGCCCATCCCGCTGGTAACGCTGGCGCCGCTGCTTGATGCCACTGGCCGACACCTGGTGCCCGGCCGCCGTCAGCTCGGCGGCCTTGGCCCGCTCGCGCTGGGCCAGCGAGTGCCGTTTCGGGTCGAACTCCGGCCGCGGCCTGGTCCCTTCCGGAGCATCTGGCGGCAGACCGTGCAGGACCTACAGGATGTGCCTCTCCCACCAGCGGGCCTGCTCGGCGGCAGCTGCGGGGAACTCCGCGATCCGGGAGGTCGGCGGCACCCGCCTCTTCCCGGTCACCGGTCAACTCCGCTGGCCAAGTGCACGATCGTGCGAGGTCCCAGCAACTCGACCGTCATGTCCTCGGCGGTCAGGACCTGAAGCCAGAGGAGGTGGAACAGCACCGGCAGCGTCCTCAGCCGGTCCCCTGCCATATCCGCCCCCACCATCAGCGGCCCCGGGATAGAGAAGACCTCCCGGAGCCTGGCCGCGGCCGGGTCGTGCAGACACCGCGGGTGCCGGTAGCGCGACAGCCACCGGATATTCGCCAGCAGCACCGCGTCCGGTATCCCCAGCCGGTCGAACCTCCACCCGGCCTGGGCACAGACCAGGCGCGTCACCTCGAATGCTTCGGCGTCCTTCGGCTCGATCCGCTCGTCCGCACGGACATCGACGACCACGGCGGAGCCGTCCGCGCGGCGGATGAAGTAGTCCGGGGCGTGCCGGCGCTCCCGCTCACCGTCATGCCAGTGCAGCCAGAACGGCTGCGAGCTGATCCCCACCACGCTCGGGTCGAAGTCCATCAGCAGCAGCCGGTCCCGCTCCAGCCACGACTCGAAGCCGACGTGCCGCCCGGTCGTCGCCGACCAGTACCAGCCCGGGAAATGACGCTGACCGCGCGACCAGCTGAACGCACGTACCGGATTGACATCCTCGAACCGGCCCGTCACACAGTCCCGCAGCGGACGCCGACGGCGTCCGTGCGCTACGTCCACGTACGACAACTCGACGCACGGCCCCGCCTGATCCACCCCAGCAGGTACAGCCATCCAGCACCCCCAGCGCCCTCAACCGCGCGACTAGGTTCGCTGAGACAGAAGCCCGAACGACTCGGTTCGCTGAGAAAACGACTCGATTGAGTGAGACGGGACAGTAACCCGGAATTGGCCTTGGCCTGCGCCTTTGCCGCCCCTCTAACGTCGACGCATGCGCATCCGAATCGTCGACGCCTTCACCGACCGCCCCTTCGCCGGGAACCCCGCCGGGGTCCTGATCCTCGACGCGTTCCCGGCCGACGACTGGCTTCAGAAGGTCGCCATGGAGGTCAACCACGCCGAGACCGCGTTCGCCCACCGGCTGCCCGAGGACGCGGAGGCAGACTGGGCGCTGCGCTGGTTCACGCCCGCCACGGAGGTGGCGATGTGCGGCCATGCCACGCTCGCGACGGCCCACGTCCTGCACACCACCTGCGCCCACGAGGGCCCGGTGCGGTTCGCGACCCGCAGTGGCGTCCTGGCCGCCGCGCCCCGCGAGGACGGCTCGTTCACCCTGGACTTCCCGACCGCCCCGCTCACCGCGGCCGAGATCCCGGACAGGGTCGCCGGGGCACTGGGCGCCGAGCCGCTGGCCGCCGTCGACACCGGCCCGAACGTGGGCGACCTGCTGGTGGAACTCGCCGACGAGAAGACCGTCCGCGGCCTGACCCCCGACCACAAAGCCCTCGGCGCCTTCTCCGAGCGCGGCATCATCGCCACGGCCCGGGCCGAGGACCCCTCACGGGGCTATGACTTCGTCTCCCGCTGCTTCTTCCCCAACGTCGGCATCGACGAGGACCCGGTCACCGGCAGCGCCCACACCGCGTTGGCCCCGTTCTGGTCCGAGCGCCTCGGCCGCGCCGACCTCACCGGTCTCCAGGCCTCCCCCCGCTCGGGTTTCGTCCGCACGGAGGTACGCGGCGACCGCACCCTGCTGAGCGGCCGCGCGGTCACGGTGATCGACGGGGAGCTGCTGGCCTAGGAGACCACTGAGAATCTTGAAAACCCGCCCGACTTGCACCGGATTGCCCCGATCGACTTTTGCGGGCGAACCTGGGCGATCGGGGCGTCCCAAGCAAGATCTTCAGGACACTTCTAGGTGTATTGCCCAGGGGCGTACGGATCTTTTCCTGCGCCCCCTCAGACCGTCGGCAGCCAGTCGACTTTCCCCGCGAGCAGCGCGTATCCGACGAACGCGCCGATGTCGAGCAGCGAGTGCGCCACCACCAGCGGGCCGAGCCGGCCCCAGCGGCGGTAGAGGTAGACGAACACCACGCCCATCACCATGTTCCCGAGGAAGCCGCCGATGCCCTGGTAGAGGTGGTACGACCCGCGCAGCACGGAGCTGGCGACCAACGCGCGCCCGGGCGTCCAGCCCAACTGCTGGAGTCGGCGCAGCAGATAGCCGACGACGATGACCTGTTCGAGGATCGCGTTCTGCAGCGCCGACAGGACGAGCACGGGGTACTTCCACCACACGTCGGGCAGCGCCTCGGGGACCACGGTCAGGTTGAAACCCAGACCCCGGGCGGCGAGATAGAAGGCGATGCCACTGCTGCCGATGACCGCGGCGACGGCGGCTCCTCGGCCGAGGTCCGACCAGGGGCGGGTGCGGTCGAAGCCGAGGGCCCGCAGACTGCTGCCCTCGCGCAGCAGGAAGTGCGCGACGAGGAGCACGGGTACCAGGGAGGTCGTGATCCCGAAGAGCTGCCAGGCGAGGTCCAGCCAGGGCCGGCCGGGAGCGGCTGAGGCGTTGAGGGTGGCCGCCTGGTCCTTCAGGCCGCCGGGTTTGGTGACCGAGCCGATGAAACTGATGAGTGCGGAGACACCGCTCGCCCCGAGCGAGACGGCCAGGACCAGCAGCATCTCGTCACGGAGGATCCGGCGCGCGGGCCCCTCCTGCGGGAATGAATCGGCCACGGGGCCCGCCTCCGCCTGCACACTGCCTCCCAGGGGCACTACCGTCATCGGACGTCACAGCTTGCCCGAACAGTATGAGGCGGTCGGCGGCGACCCCCGTTCAGGCACCCCTCAGCCCAGACGCACGGCCTCCGGGAGCCCCACCGGCCAGGTGTGGACCGGATCGCCCAGGTGCATCAGATCGCGGTAGCGGCGGGTCGTCGCGGCCAGGGCCGCGTCCCGGGACAGCCCCTGCTCCAGGGCCCGATGGAAGGTGGCGGACTGCCAGGAGGCTCCGTTGGCGCGGCGTCGGCACCGCTCCTCGACGACCCCGAGATACAGGTCCCGGTCGGCGGGCTCGACGCCCCACGCGTCAAGACCGGCCTCGGCGAGCGGCAGCAGTTCGTCGCGTACGAGGGTGGCCGCGTCGATCTCCGTGGTGCCGCCGTACCGGCCGCGCCGGGGCCACTGCAGGCGGGCGTCGATGCCGTGCCGGCAGGCGGTGTCGAAATTGGCGGCGGCCGCCTCGAACGGCAGCCGGGTCCACACCGGGCGCGGTTCCTCGGCGAGGGCGCGGATGACGCCGTAGTAGAAGGCCGCGTTGGCGATGACGTCCGTGATGGTGGGGCCCGCGGGCAGGACGCGGTTCTCCACGCGCAGGTGCGGGACGCCGTCGGCGATGCCGTAGACCGGGCGGTTCCAGCGGTACACCGTGCCGTTGTGCAGGACGAGTTCGGCGAGCGAGGGGACTCCGCCCTCGTCCAGCACCTGGAGCGGGTCCTCGTCGTCGCAGATCGGCAGGAGGGCGGGGTAGTAGCGCAGGTTCTCCTCGAAGAGGTCGTAGGCGGAGGAGATCCAGCGTTCCCCGAACCAGGTGCGCGGGCGGACGCCCTGGGCCTGGAGTTCGGGCGGGCGGGTGTCGGTGGACTGCTGGAACAGCGGGGGGCGGGACTCGCGCCAGAGCTCGCGGCCGAACAGGAAGGGCGAGTTCGCGCCGACCGCGACCTGCGCGGCGGCGACGGCCTGGGCGGCGTTCCAGACGTCGGCGAAGCGGGCCGGGGTGACCTGGAGGTGCAGTTGGACCGAGGTGCAGGCGGCCTCGGGCGCTATCGACTTCGAGGTGCAGACGAGATGCTCCACGCCGTCGATGTCGAGCACGAAGTCCTCGCCGCGGGCGGCCACGATCTGGTCGTTGAGCAGTGTGTAACGGTCGACGTCGGAGAGGTTGGAGGAGACCAGGTCGTCCCGGTCGAGAGTCGGCAGAATGCCGATCATCATGATTCCCGCGTCCAGCTCTCCGGCTTTTCGGTCGGCATATGCCAAAGAGGTGCGGAGTTCCTCGGCGAGCCGGTCGAAAACCCGGCCGCCCAGCCGGTGTGGGGCTATGTTGACTTCCAGGTTGAACATGGCGAGTTCTGTTTGGAAATCCCGGCTCGCGATCCGCTCAAGAACCTGTGCATTCAACATTCTCGGCATGCCGTCGGCTCCAGCGAGATTCAATTCGATCTCAAGCCCCATGAGGTTCTTCGGGCGATCGAACCGCTTCTCCGCCAGAAGCCGCTCCAGGCCCGCCAGACACTTCCGGAGCTTGTCGCGGTAGTGCTGGCGGTCGGACAGATCGAACCGACCTGCCACGACCTTCTCCCCCATCGAAGCGTCCCTCCTCGATTGGGCGGGCCGAAGATCCGGCCGCCGGTGTCCGGGTCAGGTGGGATGATGCCCAGCCGAAGCGATCGATAACGTCACGGCGCAGCCCGCCGCCCGCTAGGCTGTCGGACGTGACCCGCGGCACATTCGCCAGGCATGGGGCAGTGTGCAGTTTCGGGCAGGCGTCGAACTCGTGAAAAACGCCGACGAGAATTGGCCGACCGCTTCTCGCGTCTTTCCCGAGGTCATCGCCTTACACTCCTTCTGAAATCGGGATGATTCCCGCGGATCGCCGTCCGAATGCGCCCTTGCCGAGTGCGCCGGAAACGGCTAGACGAAACACTCACTGAACACATGTCGTATAAACTTCGCGGACAAGGCAGAAGGTTGGCGCCCGGTCGGAGGACCTGCCGTAGAGATGGACGTACGGCAGGCCTCACGCACACCCACGCACCCTGACCTCGGCCCACGCCTCTTTGCCCCCGCGAGCTGACAGCGCCGTCCGCCCCGCCCTCGCGCCACCGTGCCTTTTGAATGAGAGGCGACCCACCATGCCGCTGCATGTCCCCCCGGCTCCCTCGCCCGCACTTCGCTCCGTCCTCACCGCACTCGGGTCCCCCACCGCGGTCCGCGAGGCCCGAACTCCCTCCCTGCGCGCCGCACAGGGACCCGCCACCCCCGAACTGCCGTTGCCGGTGCACGTCCTGGACGGCATCACCGCCACCGGCCCCTCCGCCACCCGGCTCGCCGGCTGGCGGTTCCTGATCCGCTGCGGCGACCGCGCCGTCGCCGCCGCCGAGACCCGGCTGACCCCCGACGGCTGGGCCTTCTCGCACTTCTTCGAGGGCCCGTACATCACCTCCACCGAGCGCGCGCTGCGCCAGGCCGAGACGATGCCGCAGTCCTACCAGCCCCGGCTGCTGTCCGTCCCCGGCCTGTACATGCTGACCCTGTGGCTGCACGGCGACATCGCCGCCGACGCCACCGCCGGCCATCCCGCGCCCACGGACCTGCTGGTACCGCTGGCCCCGGCACCGCCCGGAATCGCGGCCCACCGACCGCACCAGGTCGCCGATCTGCTCCCGGTACTGACCCATCGCGTGACTCCGGCGCCGCTCCTCGGCTCACCCGCCTGACGCGCCCGTCCGGCCTCTCCGTACCCCGCCGCCGGTCGCCGGCCGCGGGGTACGGCGGTGTGTACGGCACCCGTTCGCTCGTACGAGCGTCAGGGCGCTCCGCAGAGCCCCCGACCTGCTTGGACTAGCCCTATCCGGCCCCCCTGAACCACCCGAAATGACAGTGCAGTTGGGATGAACCGTCCGCGCGAGTGATGCGTCATCAACCTGTGAGAAGCGGTGCACCGAAATCCCTGCGGATTGACGCCCGTGGGGCAACACTGGGTTCGAACCACTTGTCGCAACGGGGGCGGCCATGAACATCACGTCAGAGCGAAAGATCCCATCCATGTGCCAGCACCAGCCACCGTGTCCCTCCGCAGACTCCGCCGACCGGGAATCGGCGCGCCTCATGGCGCACCACCCGGAACAGGGCTGGAGCCTGCTGTGCAACGGCGTTCTGCTCTTCGAGGACACCGGTGAGCTCCTGCCCGACGGCCAGATCATCGCCCCGCACCGCCCATTGGGCGCCGAGCAGGTGATGACCGCGGCCTGAGCGCGGCCGGGCGGCCCATCGGCCGCCCGGAGACCTTGGGGGCCGGCCCGCAGACCCGTTCTGCGCACCGGCCCCGACGCATGTCCGGAGGTGGTCACTCCGCGTAGTCCCCCGTGTGTGCTGCGGTCCGGGCCGCTTCTCCCTTCCACGGGCCCCGGTTTTCCGGAAGACTTCTGGAAGTTTTCGGCAACGGGTCGACGGAGGTGGGCAGTTGTCAGAGGAACACGCCGAGGCCAAGGTCACCATCACGGAGATCGCCCGGCAGGCGGGGGTCTCGGTGCCGACCGTGTCCCGGGTCGTGAACGGCCGGTCCGACGTGTCACCGCGGACCCGAGCCCGCGTCGAGGACCTGCTGCGCACCCACGGGTACCGCAAACGGGCCTCCGCGGCCCCGGCGGCACTTCTCGACCTGGTCTTCAACGACCTCGACAGCCCCTGGGCCGTGGAGATCATCCGCGGGGTGGAGGAGGTGGCGCACGCGGCCGGGGTCGGCACCGTGGTGTCGGCGATCCACGGCCGCTCGGGCGACGCCCGGGAGTGGATGCGCAATCTGCGGGCCCGCGCCTCCGACGGCGTCGTCCTCGTCACCTCGGTCCTGGAGCCGGTGCTGCACGAGGAGTTGCGGATGCTCGGCGTCCCGCTGGTGGTGGTCGACCCGGCGGGCTCCCCCGTCCTGGACGTGCCCACGATCGGCGCCGCGAACTGGTCCGGCGGCCTCGCCGCCACGGAGCATCTGCTGGCTCTCGGCCACCGCAGGATCGGCCTGATCGCGGGCCCGCCGCGGCTGCTGTGCTCACGGGCCCGCTTCGACGGCTACCGCGCCGCGCTGGAGGGCGCCGGGCTCGCGGTGGACGACTGTCTGGTCGTCCCCGGCGACTTCCGTCCCGAAACCGGCTGTACGGGCTGCACCGCGCTGCTCGATCTGCCCGAACCGCCGACCGCCGTGTTCGCGGCCAGCGACCAGATGGCGCTCGGCGCGATCGAGGCACTGCGCCGGCGGGGCCTGAGAGTCCCGGAGGACATGAGCGTCGTCGGTTTCGACGACCTTCCGGAAGTGCGCTGGTCGGCGCCGCCGCTCACCACCGTGCGCCAGCCGCTCGCCGACATGGGCAAGCTGGCCGTCCGCACCGTGCTGAAGCTGGCCGCCGGGGAACAGCCGGACTCGCCTCGGGTGGAGCTGGGTACGGAACTGGTGGTGCGGTCGAGCACCGCACCACCGTCCGCTCGACGATGACTACTTGAGCGCCTCCCGGATCGCGTAGTACGCGGGCTTGGGCTGGAGCTGCTCGTCCCACGGCAGAGCCGCGCCCTCGCCCTCGAAGAAGGCCGGGATCCACGAATACTTGTCCGTGTAATCCCACAGCGTGATGCCCACGCACCGGCGCACGGCCAGGCACGCCTTGGTCAGATCCCGGTACCACGCGGCCTGTGTGGCCAGCTTCTCCTCGTCCGCGGGCAGATACATGCGGATGTCGACCTCGGTCAGCGAGGTGTCGAGACCGAGCTTCGAGAAGCGTCGGAGATTGTCCTCCAGCGTGGTCGGATAGCCGTATTGGAGCGCGAGGTGGGCCTGGAAGCCGATGCCGTCCAGCGGCACGCCCTGCGCCTTCAGCTCCTTGGCGAGTTTGTAGTAGGCGTCGCTCTTCGGGCCAATCGACTCGATGTTGTAGTCGTTGAGGTACAGCTTCACGCGCGGGTCGGCCTGGCGGGCCCAGCGCAGGGCGTCGGCGATATAGCCGGGGCCGAGGGTCTTGTAGAAGATCGTCTCCCGGTAGGTGCCGTCCTCGTTGAAGGCCTCGTTGACGACGTCCCAGGCGAAGACCTTGCCGCGGTAGTGCCGTACCTCCGTCTGGATGTGCTTCTTGAGTACGGCCCTCAGCTCGGGCGCCGTCCACTCGCGCTCGGTGAGCCAGCTGGGCAGCTGGCTGTGCCAGACCAGGGTGTGGCCGCGGACCTTCTGGCGGTTGGCGCGGGCGAGGTCGACGATCTCGTCGCCCTTGGAGAAGTCGAAGACGCCCTGCTGGGGTTCGGTGGCGTACCACTTCATGCCGTTGCCGGGGGTGATCTGGTCGAACTCGCTGCCGAGAAGCGAGACGTACGGGGCGTCGGTGAGCTCGGGGTTGTCGGTGGCGCTGCCGAAGTAGCGGCCGTGGCGCTGGGCGAGTTCGGCGAGCGTGGGCGGCTCCTCGTCATGGGCCTGGGCGGCCGTGCCGGTGACGGCGACCAGCATTGCGGCGACGGCGCCGACGAGTCTGAGACGGTTCTTGCGCATGGTGCGACTCCTCACGAATCACGAACAGGGGGTGTGGGTGAGCCGTACGTCCGCGGGCGCGGTCATCCCTTCGTGGCACCGGCGGTGAGGCCGCCGACGAGCTGGCGCTCGGCGACGGAGTAGAAGGCCAGGGCGGGGACCATGGCGAGGACGAGGTAGGCGAAGACGCGGGCCGTGTCCGCGGAGTACTGGCCCTGGAACTGCTGGACACCGATGGGGATGGTCCACCACGTCGAGTCGGTGAACACCAGCAGCGGCAGGAAGAAGTTGTTCCAGCTGGTCACCACGGCGAGGACCGAGACAGTGCCGAGCGCGGGCCGCGCCATGGGCAGCAGCACCCGCCAGAAGAACCCCAGCGGACCGCAGCCGTCGAGCGTGGCCGCCTCCTCCAGCTCACCGGGGATCTGCCGGAAGAAGCCGCGCAGGATGATGATGGTCATCGGCAGCCCGAAGGCGGCCTGGGGCAGGATCACACCGAGCGGGTTGTCCAGCAGGTTCATCGAACGCAGCAGCAGGAACAACGGCAGCGCCGCCACCGCGAAGGGGAACATCAGCCCCATGGTGAACAGGGTGAACAGGAGCTCCCGGCCGCGGAAGGCGAACCGGGCGAAGGAGAAGGCGGCGAGCGCGGAGGCCGCGACGACGATGACGGTGGTGGCCACCGCGATCAGGGTGCTGTTGCCGACCAGCCGCCAGAAGTCGCTGGAGGCAAGGATGTCGGTGTAGTTGCCGGTCGCCCAGGGGTCGGGCAGCCCGATGGGGTTGCGGGAGAGCTGGTCGGTGGACTTGAAGCCGGAGACCACCGCGTAGAGCAGCGGCAGGCCCATCACCGCGCCGACCGTGATCAGTGCGAGGTGCAGCGGAAGGGTTCGCCTGCGTGTCTTGTGTCGTACCGTCACTTGCTGCCTCCCCGCATGGTCGTGGTCGCGCCTTCCAGGTCCCGGCGGAGCACGAACCGCTGGTAGGCGAGGGCGAAGACGAGGCTGATGCCGAACATGACCACGCTGATCGCGCTGGCGTAGCCGACCTGGTAGCGCTTGAAGCCGAACTGGAACATGGTCACGGCCATGGTCTCGGAGTGGTGGTCGGGTCCGCCCGCGGTGACCACCCACACCAGATCGAAGAGCTGGATCGCCCCGATGACGGACAGGAAGACGCTGATCCGCAGGGTCGGCGCGAGCAGCGGCAGGGTGACATTGCGGAACCGCTGCCAGGGCCCGGCGCCGTCGATCAGCGCCGCCTCCTCCAACTCCCGTGGGATGGCCTGGAGTCCGGCCAGGTAGAGCATCATGTGGAAGCCGAAGTACTTCCAGGTCATGACCAGGAACAGGGTCGCCATCACCATGTCCGGGTCGGCGAACCACTCACCGCCGAGACCGTCGAGGCCGACCCCGCCGAGGATCTGGTCGGCGAGGCCGTCGTCCGGGGCGAAGATCATGGCGAACAGCACGCCGGTGATGGCCTCGGAGAGCACGTACGGCGCGAAGAAGAGCATCCGGTACATGGCCCGGCCGCGCATGCGCTGGTTGAGCGCTACTGCCATGGCGAGCGCGAACGGCAGTTGCAGCGCGAGCGAGAGTACGACCAGCACCAGACAGCGCCACAGGTCGCCGAGGAAGACCGGGTCGTCGAAGAGCCGGGTGAAGTTGTCGACGCCGATGTAGTCGGAGGGCATGCCGAAGCCGCCCCACCGGAAGAAGGCGGCGTACAGCGCGAACAGGATCGGCAGGAGGACGAGGACGCCGAACAGCAGGAGGGCGGGTACCTGGAACCCGACCGCGGTGAGCCAGTTGAGCGCCCGCCGCCGGGCCCGCCCCCGGGCCGCGACCGCGGCCGGGGGCGGGGGCGGGAGGTCGGCACCGGGTCCGGTCCGTTTGTCCGGAAGGAACGTGGAGGTCATCGGGGCCTACTGCTCTTCCTTCGCGGTCTGCGTGATCGACTCGGTGACCTGCTCCGGGGACTTGGAACCGGCGATCAGGGCTCCCACGCTGTCGTTGACCTGCTGGCCGAGGGCGGGCGCGTACGCCTGGTCCAGGTAGAGCTGGAAGCCGGTGGACGCCTTCAACTGCGCCTGTACGGCCTTGATGTTGGGGTCACTGATGGCCTTCTCGGCGGCCGGTACCACCGGCAGGGCGCCGGTCTTCTTGACCAGCTCCAGGTCCGTCGCCTCGGAGGCGAAGAACTTCAGGAAGTCAACGGCGGCCTGCGGGGCGCCTTGCCGAAGGGCGTGTCCGCCGCCCCCGCCGAACACCTCGGTGATCGCGCCCTTGCCGCCCTCGACCGCGGGGAACGGGAAGAAGCCGAGGTCGTCGCCGAGGCCCTTGCCGGAGTCCGCCTGCACCACCGGCGCCCACTGGCCCATGAGTTCCATCGCCGCCTTGCCGTTGCCGACGGCGGCGGCCTGGCCGGTGGGGCTGGAGTAGGCGGCGCCGAGGAACCCCTTCTGGAACGGCTGGAGGTCGACGAGTTCCTTGAGGTGCTCACCGGCCTGGACGAAGTCGGCCCCGCTGAAGTCCTTGTCCTCGTTCGCCTTCTCCAGCGCTTCGGCGCCCGCGGTCCGCATGGCGAGGTACGCCCAGTAGTACATGCCGGTCCAGGTCTCCTTGCCCGCCAGGGCGAGGGGCGTGATACCGGCGGACTTCAGCTTGCCGACGGCTTCCAGGAAGCCGCCCCAGGTGTCCGGGGGCGCGCTGATGCCCGCCTTCTTGAAGAGCGCCTTGTTGTACCAGAAGCCGATCATGCCGATGTCGAACGGGATGCCGTAGAGCTGCTCGTCGATCAGGTACGGCTCCTTCGCCACCGGCAGCAGTCCGCCGGCCCAGTCCTTGGTGCGGTCCGTCAGGTCCTCGACGAGGCCCGCCTCGACCTGCTGCTTGAGCACGCCGCCGCCCCAGGTGTGGAAGATGTCCGGGAGCTTCCCGGAGGCGGTCAGCGCCGTCATCTTCGACTTGTAGGCGTCGTTCTCCAGCTGGACGATCTTTATCTTCACCTTGGGGTTCTGCGCCTCGAACTTCCACGCGAGCCCTGCCCAGACGTCCTTAGTGGGCTGGGTGGTGGAGATGTTCCACCACTCGACCGTGGTCGTGCCGTCGGACGACCCTCCGTCCGAGTCGCCGCCACAGCCGCTGAGTGCCGTCATGCTCAGACCGGCCGCGGCGGAGGCCGCCAGGAAGCCGCGGCGGGAGAGTGCCGGGTCGCCCATCATGCGCTCCTTGAGATCCGGGACGGCGCGTCTCCGTCCACCAGGGGTTACGAAAGTTTCGGTGTGAATCCAGAAAGCTTCGCTGCTGCCGCACCCTAGAGACAGCGCCTGATGGGTGGCAACCCCTCGTACACGGGGAATCCGGGCTGTGACCCGACCACGGTCGAATGGGAGTTGGGATCAGCGGGCCCCGGGGTCCCGCTCCAGGTACGCGAACCCGTCGAGAGCCGCGCTGCCCTCAGTGACGTACATGCCGATCACGCGCCCGGTGAAGCCGCCCGCGACCTGCGTGGAGAGCGCGCTCACGCCTTCAGGGCTTTCGACGGAAGTCGAGCGTGTCGGGGCCGCCGGGGCGGAGGCCCTCCGCGGGCGGCGGCGCGTCGGCCGTACGGAACTCGACGGCGAGGGTCACGGGCCCTGCGGGCACGGGGAGTTGGGGTACACACCCGCCCAGCAGGCCGATCCGGACCGACACGCTGACGCTGTCGGTGTGCGGCTCGATGTGGGACACCACGAGGTTGTGCGGGACCGCTGCGAAGGGCCCTCACGGCGAGCACCCGGGCGATCGACACGCCGTGCCCGTCCGCGGTGCCGCCCTCGGCGACCATCAGGTAGCACCACTCGCCGATGCGGTAGAGGCGCGGCGCCCCGCAGTTTCCGGAGCCTGAGCGAAACATTCGGCCTGGTTGGCGAACATTACGGAACGGACTGTGAGGGGGCCCGCGGAGGTGGGCAATGAAGGTCCGCAGGCCCCGTCACTTCAGTTGGCGCGGGCCAACTCCTTGAGCGCGATGTTGAGTTCAAGGACGTTCACGCGGGGCTCGCCGATGAAGCCGAGGGCGCGGCCCTCGGTGTGGTCGGCGACCAGCTTCTCGACGCGGGCGACGGACAGGCCGTTGCGCTCGGCGACCCGGTGGACCTGGAGGCCGGCATACGCCGGGGAGATGTCCGGGTCCAGGCCGGAGCCGGAGGAGGTGACGGCATCGGCGGGGACGTCGGAGGGCCTGACCCTGTAGTCGGCGGTCGAGTTGTCCTTGACGACCTTGGCCTTGGCCGCCTTGACCCACTGGATGAGGTCGGGACTGTCCGCGGAGCGATTGGTCGCGCCGGAGAGGATCAGCCGGTACTGGGTGTTGACCGAGTTCACACCCAGTCCGTTGGCGGGGCGGGGCTGGAAGTAGTCCAGGCTGTAACCCTGTTGTCCGATCAGGGCAGAGCCGACGACCCGGCCGTCCGCCCTCACCTCCGAGCCGTTCGCCTTGGTGTTGAAGAGCGCCTGCGCGACACCAGTGACGGCCAGCGGATAGAGAACGCCTGTGAGCACGGTCAACACAAGCAACGCCCGAAGCGCCGCGCCCAGCAACCGTCCAGTGTTCACCACAGAGTTGTTCATGGTCCTTCACCCGATCCCGGGGATCAGCGAGACGATCAGATCGATGAGCTTGATGCCGATGAACGGCGCGATCAGTCCGCCGAGGCCGTAGATCGCGAGGTTGCGGCGGAGCATCCGGTCCGCGCTCATCGGCCGGTACCGCACCCCGCGCAGCGCGAGCGGCACCAGCGCGATGATGATCAGCGCGTTGAAGACGACCGCGGACAGGATCGCCGAGTCCGGCGAGGACAGCCCCATGATGTTCAGCTTGTCCAGTCCGGGACGGACGGCCGCGAACAGCGCCGGGATGATCGCGAAGTACTTCGCGACGTCGTTGGCGATGGAGAACGTCGTCAGCGCACCCCGAGTGATCAGCAACTGCTTGCCGATCTCCACGACCTCGATGAGCTTCGTCGGATCGGAGTCGAGGTCGACCATGTTGCCGGCCTCCTTGGCGGCCGACGTCCCCGTGTTCATCGCCACGCCGACGTCCGCCTGGGCCAGCGCCGGGGCGTCGTTCGTCCCGTCGCCGGTCATCGCGACCAGCTTTCCGCCGGCCTGCTCCCGCTTGATCAGCGCCATCTTGTCCTCGGGAGTGGCCTCCGCGAGGAAGTCGTCGACGCCCGCCTCCTCGGCGATCGCCTTGGCGGTCAGCGGGTTGTCACCCGTGATCATGACGGTCTTGATGCCCATACGACGCAGCTCGTCGAACCGCTCACGCATCCCGTCCTTGACGACGTCCTTGAGATGGATGACGCCCAGCACCCGGGCCCCGTCGGCATCTTCGACCGCGACCAGCAGCGGCGTACCGCCCTCCTCGGCTATCCCCTCGGTCAACTCCTTGGCGTCCTCGGCGACTTCACCGCCCTGCTCACTCACCCAGGCCAACACCGAACCGGCCGCGCCCTTGCGCACCTTGCGCCCGTCCACGTCCACACCCGACATCCGGGTCTGAGCGGTGAAGGGAATCCACCGGGCGTGCGCCAACTCGCCCTCGTGGCGCTCCCGCAGCCCGAACCGCTCCTTCGCCAGGACGACGACGGAGCGCCCCTCGGGCGTCTCGTCGGCCAGCGACGACAGCTGGGCGGCGTCGGCGAGCTCGGCCGTCGTGACCCCGCGGACCGGCACGAACTCCGCCGCCTGCCGGTTGCCGAGCGTGATGGTGCCGGTCTTGTCGAGCAGCAGCGTGGAGACGTCACCGGCCGCCTCGACCGCACGCCCGGACATCGCGAGCACATTGCGCTGCACGAGACGGTCCATACCGGCGATGCCGATCGCGGAGAGCAGCGCGCCGATGGTGGTCGGGATCAGACAGACCAGCAGTGCCACCAGCACGACCATGGTCAGGTGGGTGCCCGCGTAGTCGGCGAACGGCGGCAGCGTGGCGCAGGCGAGCAGGAAGACGATCGTCAGCGACGCCAGCAGGATGTTCAGCGCGATCTCGTTCGGCGTCTTCTGCCGAGCGGCGCCCTCCACCAGACTGATCATCCGGTCGATGAAGGTCTCCCCCGGCTTGGTCGTGATCTTCACGACGATCCGGTCGGAGAGCACCTTCGTCCCGCCGGTGACGGCCGAGCGGTCACCGCCCGACTCGCGTATGACGGGCGCCGATTCTCCGGTGATCGCCGACTCGTCGACGCTGGCCACGCCCTCGACGACGTCCCCGTCGCCCGGAATGACATCGCCCGCCTCGCAGACGACCAGATCGCCGACCCTCAGCTCGGTACCGGCGACCACGGTCCCGTCGACCTTGCGGGCCACCGTGTCGGTCTTGGCCTTGCGCAGGGTGTCGGCCTGGGCCTTGCCGCGCCCCTCGGCCACGGCCTCCGCGAGGTTCGCGAAGATCACCGTCAGCCACAGCCAGGCGCTGATCGCCCAACCGAACCAGTCCCCGGGGTCCTTGAAGGAGAACACGGTCGTCAGCACCGAGCCGACCAGCACCACGAACATCACGGGAGACTTGATCATCACCCGGGGGTCGAGCTTGCGGAAGGCGTCCGGCAGCGACCTGAGCAGTTGCTGGGGATCGAACAGGCCGACGCCGACCTGCGGCGCCCGCGTCGGGGCGGCTGTGGACATGGAGTCCTCGTGATTCGTTACGTCGATGGTCATGCCGCCAACCCCTCGGCGAGCGGTCCCAGCGCGAGCGCCGGGAAGTAGGTCAGCCCGGTGATGATCAGGATCGCGCCCACCAACAGGCCGGTGAACAGCGGTTTCTCGGTGCGCAGGGTGCCGGCGGTGACCGGCACCGGCCGCTGCTCGGCGAGCGAGCCGGCCAGCGCCAGCACGAACACCATCGGCAGGAACCGGCCGAGCAGCATGCACAGGCCGAGGGTGCTGTTGAACCACTGCGTGTCCGCGTTCAGACCGGCGAAGGCCGAGCCGTTGTTGTTGGCGGCGGACGTGTAGGCGTAGAGGATCTCGGAGAATCCGTGCGCCCCGCTGTTGGTCATGGAATGGGCCGGGGTCGGCAGGGCCAGCGCGAACGCGGTGAAGACGAGCACCAGCGCCGGGGTGACGAGGATGTAGCAGGCCGCCAGCTTGATCTCGCGGGTGCCGATCTTCCGGCCGAGGTACTCGGGCGTACGGCCGACCATCAGACCGGCGATGAACACCGCGATCACGGCCATGATGAGCATGCCGTAGAGACCGGAGCCGGTACCGCCGGGAGCGATCTCGCCCAGCATCATGCCGAGCATGGTGATGCCGCCGCCCAGCCCGGTGAAGGACGAGTGGAAAGAGTCCACCGCGCCGGTCGAGGTGAGCGTGGTCGACACCGCGAAGATCGACGATCCGCCGATGCCGAAGCGGACCTCCTTGCCCTCCATCGCACCGTTCGCCAACTGGAGCGCGGGCCCGTGGTGGGAGAACTCGGTCCACATCATCAGCGCGACGAAGCCGAGCCAGATGGTGCCCATGGTGGCGAGGATGGCGTAGCCCTGCCTGACCGAGCCGACCATGACGCCGAAGGTCCGGGTCAGGGAGAACGGGATGACCAGGATCAGGAAGATCTCGAAGAGGTTCGAGAACGGCGTCGGATTCTCGAACGGGTGGGCGGAGTTGGCGTTGAAGTAGCCACCGCCGTTGGTGCCGAGTTCCTTGATGGCCTCCTGCGAGGCGACGGCGCCCCCGTTCCACTGCTGCGATCCGCCCATGAACTGCCCGACCTCATGAATGCCGGAGAAGTTCTGGATGACCCCGCACGCGACGAGCACGAGCGCGGCGACGACGGCCAGCGGGACGAGAATGCGTACGACCCCACGGACCAGGTCGGCCCAGAAGTTGCCGAGTTCACCGGTACCCGAGCGCGCGAACCCCCGTACCAGCGCCACGGTGACGGCGATGCCGACCGCGGCCGACACGAAGTTCTGCACGGCGAGACCGGCGGTCTGCACGACATGGCCCATGGCCTGTTCGCCGTAGTACGACTGCCAGTTGGTGTTGGTGACAAAGGACACGGCGGTGTTGAAGGCCTGGTCCGGATCGATCGAGGCGAACCCCAGCGAGCCGGGCAGCACGCCCTGGAGCCGTTGCAGGGCGTACAGGAAGAGCACCCCGATGAGCGAGAAGGCCAGCAGGCCACGCAGGTATGCGGGCCAGCGCATCTGCGTGTCGGGGTCGGCGCCGATCCCCCGGTAGATCCACTTCTCGACGCGCCAGTGCCGGTCGGAGGAGTAGACCTTGGCCATGTAATTGCCCAGGGGGACATGGACGAGGGCCAGCGCCCCCATCAGCGCCAGCAGCTGAAGCACGCCGGCGAGTACGGGACCCATCTGCGCTCAGAACCTCTCCGGGAAGATCAGGGCGAGGACGAGATAGCCCAGCAGGGCGACGGCCACGACAAGGCCGACGATGTTCTCGGCGGTCACAGCTTGGCCACCCCCTTGGCGGCGAGAGCCACCAGCGCGAAGAGCGCGACCGTGGTGGCGACGAAGGCCAGATCGGCCATCGTGAACTCCTGGAGTTGAGGTTCGGTGTGGAACAGGGACGGTTAGAGCGAACCTCTTCCGTGGCCGGATACGACCGCTGTTGACGGCTCCCTGACGGCCCGCCGACCGCCCTTGACGGTTCTCTTACGGAGGCGGCCGAAAGCCGCCTGACGGCCGTCAAGAACGGGCAACGGCTCGTCAGCGTCCCGTCAAGGCCCTCCGCCCCCGCCCCGGCGGCCTCTAGCCCCATCCTCCGCACGTCACTGGTCTGAGTGACGTCTGTCGGGCTGGCGCTGGTCAGGACAGGTTGATTTC